>JBDNFD010000110.1:0-25373 GCA_041689995.1 Flavobacteriaceae bacterium
ATTTACAAGTGGTTCATTGAAAACTTATCCAAAAGAACATACAGATGCCCGGTAAAGAAGTCTTACTTATCGGCGGTCAATCAAGAAACCTTAGCAAAGTTATCGCTTTTATAAATCATGCACGGATTAGAATAGAGCCAAGCTTAATAAAAACTTCTTGTCTTCAGTCGTCAAATTTTGACGTATAATATTGATTAATTTCAATATAGTGTTCTCAAAATCTTCATAAGTAAAGGATTCAAAACTCATACCTTCAAAATGATTGACCAGTGTTTCTTTCTGATCAATTAGGTTGGGTTCCAATATTTCATTTAAAGGCCGATTGCTACTCAACAAAAGCAGTATAAAACCCTTTTTAATATCCTCTGTAAATCCTTCATTTTCCAATAAATATTTTACATCAAACAAATCTCTCGGATGTTGCCGGTCAAGCGCAGCACATATTTTGCCACCATATAATTGTCCCATTGACACAACTGGAATTACACAAAACGCATCAAACTCTTCTTGAGCCTTATTGCATAATTTCAATTCTACAAGTCCATCCAATAGACCTCTATTTATTTGACTCACTTCCAATTTTATCTGGGCTTTAGCTGCCGTAATCTGTAATTTCAAAACCTTTTCCTTTACCGTTATTTCTGCACCAGGTAAAATTTTCTGAAGATTTGCTCTAATACTGACCAAAGCTGCAACAATTTTTTGAAGAGATGTTTCCCTATCTTCTATTGGAATATAGGTTAAGTCAATATCTACAGACAGCCTCGGCATATCCCTTATAAAGAGATTAATTGCCGTACCTCCGTGAAGTGCAAAACATTTCTCTTTTGCGACCTCTGGCAACACTTGCAATAATAAAGCAGCTTGATTTTTATAACTATTCATATTCTGCCAGAGCTTTGGGAACAGTGATACCGTATTTGGATATATAAACCCCATCTTTTATTAAAGACCGTTTTCCTTTTCCTATATCTATCCTTTCTACATCTATAAACTTGAACCAATTGTGATTTGATTTTTCGGCCATATATAAAAATAGCCGTTTCACTTTTATAGAGGTGCATTGCTCCAAAAGGTCTTGTACTTGCTTTGGCCTAAGATTATTTAAACCTTGCATTATTTCATAACATTCCACAAGGTCTTGCTTCTTTGGTGACAGATATAGGCATTCCATCAACCCTCTTATGGAATTTGATAATAGTAAACTAAAATTACCTCGTTCAAAAGTCTGTAAGCCCACTTTTGCGGGCAAAAAAGAAGTGCTAAAATAATTCACTTTTACGCCCCAATCGTATTTAGTGAACCACGAAGGGAGTTTTTCTTTACTGTCGCCGAACAATATTATTTGTTGCGTAGATAACTCTAAATAATGCACCATCCCCAACAAAGACAAAGCTGTTTTGCCCCCAAAATGAATACTCGAATCACGCTGTTGCTGCAACGCATATATCGCACCTTCATAAGTAGGTTCTTCTCCCACACGCATCCAAGCACCTGTTCCGATGGAGTAAAGCCAGTTACTTTTCTTATAACGATTAAGCAATTGTGTGGAAAACCCATTTTCGGTTAACCACGAGCTTAGATATACAACCTTAGAAGGCTGAGAATTAAGCAAACGGTTTATTTTTTGTTCTTTTTCCAAACTAATAGTTTCTATTTTCAGATTTTAATAAACCAACGATTTGCAAGCAGGTTTAAATTGATTCAAATATACAAACTAATAGTTTGTGTCTGGTGTTATTTATAAACAAAACTACGGAATCAGAGCAGCCTCAAAAGACCTATACTATAAAATTTACGTTATTTTTACAAAAAAATCATTAAAAAAACCAATTTCAAGCATATTTATATATCTCATTATCAGCATTTCAATTTTACATTCGAGTAACGCGTTATCCACTGTATTCTATATAGAGCCAGAAACAATTATAATTTAACGTCTTTTATTTTGTAACTTGTAACTTTGTTTTTAAGCATTCCATTGAATCCGCCGGTGCGGGTTGGAACGGCACCTACAACGGAAAAGAAATGCCGAGCAACGAGTATTGGTTCAAAATCAAATATCCTGCGGAAAACGGCGAAATCAAAATCGTTACGGGTAGTTTTTCACTCATACGCTGAGGTTTAAGGGCTTGACTTCCTACAGGATTATCGAAGGGTTCTTCTTTAACCTCATTCTCCTTTTTTTCCTTAATTTTGCAAAGTCTGAAAAAAAGGGGTTTTCATTAAAATCGAAAAATAAAGAATGTCAAAAGATACGCAAAGAAACGAAAAGAGTTGAAAAGAGTTGAAAACAAAGCCCAATGCTCTGTGACCTTTGCGAAAAACTTTGAGATCTTTGTGGTTAAAATCTTTTTAATCAGAATAGTAATCAGTACTGAAATAACCTGATTAGTTACAAAAGCATAATGGTAAGTATAACTAAAAAAGACCCCGCTTTTCGTGGGAATTGATATGAAAAACATCGCAGTAATCGGTGCCGGAACCATGGGAAATGGAATTGCGCACACCTTCGCCCAATTCGGATATAAAGTAAAGTTGATCGATCTTTCCGAAGAAAATTTGAACAACGGCTTGGCTACCATCACCAAAAACTTGGAACGCATGGTCGCAAAGGGAAAAATTTCGGAAACGGACAAAGAAAATACGTTGGCGAATATTTCCACCCATACCATTATTGCGGAAGGCGTGCAAACGGCAAATTTGGTCGTGGAAGCCGCCACCGAAAATAAAGACTTAAAACTTAAAATTTTTGAGGAACTGGATCAAACTTGTCCCGAAGATACTATTTTGGCTTCCAATACAAGTTCTATTTCCATCACCAAAATCGCTTCAGTTACCGACAGACCAGAAAAAGTTATTGGCATGCATTTTATGAATCCGGTGCCGGTGATGAAATTAGTGGAAATTATCCGCGGTTACAACACCAGCGACGAAACCACGAATTTGATTATGGCCCTTTCCAAAGAACTTCAAAAAATTCCGGTGGAAGTGAACGATTACCCAGGTTTTGTGGCCAACCGCATCTTAATGCCGATGATCAACGAAGCCATCGAAACTTTGTACAACGGAGTGGCAGGAGTAAATGAAATCGATACCGTCATGAAACTTGGAATGGCACACCCAATGGGACCATTGCAATTGGCGGATTTCATCGGATTGGATATTTGCCTTTCCATTTTGAAAGTCATGCAAGATGGTTTTGGAAACCCAAAATATGCTCCCTGTCCGCTATTGGTGAACATGGTCCAAGCCGGAAAAAAGGGTGTGAAATCGGGCGAAGGTTTTTATGATTACAGCGAAAGTAAAAAAGCCGAAAAAGTAGCGCCACAGTTTGCTTGAAGATTGAATATACGATTTATAGCGAATATGTATAGCGCCAAAAACCGAATCAACCAATTCCAATTAACATTTCAATAAAAATGGCCAAAATATTACCGTTCAAAGCCGTTCGACCCACTCGCGACAAGGTAAGTTTGATCGCTTCGCGCCCCTATCAAAGCTATACCAAAGCGCAGCGCGAGATGCGAATGGATACCAATCCGTTTTCGTTTTTGCACATTGTAAATCCTGGCTACCGCTATAACAAGAAAACCACAGGTGAGGAACGCTTCCAATTGGTGAGGAACCGCTATGACGAATTCAAGGAAGGGGGGATTTTCATGCAAGATTCTGAACCTTCTTATTACCTCTATAAAATCGTAAACCGCGAAGGCGTGAATTTCACAGGATTTATTGCTGCCGCGAGCATCGAAGATTACGAAAAGGACATTATCCGAAAACACGAAGACACCATCGAACAGCGGGTAGTGGTTTTTAAAGATTATTTGAAAACAGTGGGATTCAATGCCGAGCCGGTTCTATTGACCTATCTCCAGAACGACATACTTTCGGAAATTATCCAGAAAACCATGCGCTCGCGCTCAGAATATGAATTCACCACCACTTATCGGGATACGCATTATCTTTGGAAAATTTCGGATAAAGAAACGGTTAGTAAAATAAAAGCGGCCTTTTCGGAAATAAAAACCTGTTATATCGCCGACGGTCACCACCGATCTTCTTCCTCACAACTATTGGCGGAAGAAATGAGATCACAAAACCCGAAGCATAACGGGGATGAACCTTATAATTATTTTATGGGATATTTTATTCCCGAAAACGAATTGCTGATCCAAGAATTCAACCGGATCGTTCGTGACTTAAATAAATTGAGCAAAGAGGAATTCCTCATAGCTTTAGACGCTTCTTTCCGAATAGAAAACCGAAATAATGACCTTTATAAACCTTCCAAGAAACATCATTTCAGCATGTATTTGGATGGCGAATTTTATTCCCTTTTCCTTCGAAAAACCGCTTATCCATTCGATACTTCCCTTTCCCAATTAGATGCACAAATCTTATACAAAACCATTTTGGAACCTATTTTGGGCATTCACGATCTGCGGAACAATGACCGCATCAATTATGTCGCGGGAAGAAAAGATATGGCTTATGTAAAAGAATTGGTCGATAGTAAAAAATTTGCGGTCGGCTTTGGAATGCTTCCCGTAACCATAACCGAAATGAAACAAATTGCTGACGACGGTTTGAAGATGCCCCCAAAAAGCACCTACATTGAACCCAAGCTTCGAAATGGAATTACCATCTATGAATTTTGATTATCGTATCTTTGCCACAGTATAAAAGGATGAAAAACAAATGAATATTTCTCAAAATTTGAAGACACAAACGGAAAAGCTTCCGAAAAATGTGGTGTTGGTGGCGGTGTCAAAAACTAAATCCGAAGAAGCCATTATGGAAGCTTATTCCTCTGGACAGCGAATATTTGGGGAAAACAAAGCGCAAGAAATGACCGCGAAATGGGAAAACCTTCCAAAGGATATTGAGTGGCATATGATCGGACATTTGCAGCGCAACAAGGTAAAATATATTGCGTCTTTTGTCAGCCTTGTTCATGCTGTGGACAGTCTGAAATTATTACGTGAAATCAATAAAGAAGCCGAGAAAAACGATCGGATAATTCCCTGTTTACTTCAGGTAAAAATTGCAGATGAAGAAAGTAAATTTGGAATGAGCACCGAAGATGTAACAACATTATTGAACTCGAAGGATTTTCAGATCATGGATAATATAGTGGTCAAAGGCTTTATGGGAATGGCTACTTTTACGGAGGACAAACAACAAATTGAAAAAGAATTTCGTTTCCTAAAACAACAATTCGATTTATTTTCGCAGCGATTTTCCTCCTTGGAAATCCTTTCCATGGGAATGAGCAGCGATTATGAAATAGCCGTTCAAGCAGGTTCGAACATGGTGCGCATTGGCAGTGCTATTTTTGGGGAAAGAGAAGCCCCCTGACCCCAAAGGGGGCATATCTAAACAATTAAATTAATGACAACAAAAAACAATTTATTCTATTTATTCCCCCTTCCGGGGATTTAAGGGGGCTGTATGTACGCAATTCTGGACATAGAAACCACGGGCGGGAAATACAATGAAGAAGGTATTACCGAGATAGCGATCTATAAATTTGACGGGCGTCAAGTTGTTGATCAATTTATCAGCCTCGTTAACCCCGAACGTTCCATCCAACCTTTTGTGGTCGGCTTAACGGGTATTAGCAGTAACATGTTACAAAGTGCACCGAAATTTTACGAGGTCGCAAAACGTATTGTTGAAATAACAAGCGAATGTATTTTGGTGGCGCATAACGCCAAATTTGATTATCGGATATTGCGTACGGAATTTGACCGGTTGGGATACAATTTTAACCGTAAATCGCTTTGCACCGTTGAAATTTCAAAAAAATTAATTCCCGATATGCCTTCTTATAGTTTAGGGAAATTGGTTAAAAATCTCGGTATCCCCATTTCCAATCGGCATCGTGCGGAAGGAGATGCGCTTGCCACGGTGCAGCTTTTCAAAATGTTATTGGCCAAAGATCTCGGGAAAATCATTTCTCAAGAAAGCCTGCGCGATATTCCTGTTCGACAAATGGATAGCAAATTGATTAGAATGATTGAACCGCTTCCGGATATAACAGGCATTTATTATTTTCACAACGAGAAAGGTGAAATTATTTACATCGGAAAAAGTAAGAATATCAAAAAAAGAGCCTTGCAACATTTTACCGCAGAAGCTCACAAATCGAAAAAAATTCAGCAAGAAATCTATCGTATTACCTTTGAAGCGACGGGAAACGAATTGATCGCGCTTTTGAAGGAAAATGAAGAAATTAAACGCCATCAACCAAAATATAACCGTGCGTTAAAAAGAAATACACTGTTGAACAGTCATATTTTCACGCATGCTTTATATCAGTTTCAGGATGAAAATGGGTATTTACAATTACATATTGCAAAAGCCGATTTCGAAAAGGAACCCATTACCACTTTCACCAATTTGCAACAAGGAAAAAGAGTATTGGAACAAATGGTGGAAACACACGGACTTTGTCAAAAATTAACCGGCACGCCTTATTCCAATGACGGTGGATGTTTTCATTATGGAATCAAAAAATGTTTCGGCGCCTGCGTAGGAAAAGAAGCACCGGAAACCTACAATGAACGCGTGCAACAGGTCATAGAAAAATTCCAATTTCCAAAAGAATGTTTGGTGGTTATTGATCGTGGTCGGGAAAATGGTGAAAAAAGTGTGGTTTTCTTGGAAAATGGGATTTTTAAAGGAGTTGGCTACGTGCAACTGAACCACCAACTTAGGCACCGGGAAATCATTGGAAAAATCATCGTTCCCATGGAAAATAACCGCGATGCAAAACATATTATTCAGAATTATTTGCGGCGGAATACCAATTTAAAAATACTTCAGTTTGAATAATGCGAATTCTTCTGGCCCGTATTTAGTTGCGATTCTGGGTCCCACTGGAATTGGCAAAACCAGACTTGCCATCCAATTGGCAAAGCACTTTTCCTCGGAGATTATTTCAGCAGATTCGCGACAAGTTTACAAGGAAATGACTGTAGGCACCGCAGTTCCTTCCAAAGAAGAACTTGAAGAAATTTCACATTGGTTCATTCAACATACATCCATTCATCAAAATTATTCGGTAGGTGATTTTGAACGCGAAGCAATTCAAAAGCTAAATGAATTATTTAAAAAACACCGTATCATAATTATGGTTGGCGGAAGTGGGCTTTATCTTGATGCCGTAACAAAAGGCTTAGATGATTTTCCAATGATCGATTCCGAAATTCGGGAGGAATTAGGAAAAAATCTCGAGCAAAAAGGATTGGATTTCCTGGGTGACAAATTAAGGAATTTGGATCCGGAATATGCAAAAACCGCAGATCTTCAAAACCCGCGTCGAGTAATAAGGGCGCTAGAAATCTGCATGGGTACGGGAAAACCGTATTCAAGTTTTTTAAATCAAACTTCAGCAAAGAGAAATTTTGAAACTATTAAAATTGGAATGACCGCCCCGAGGGAATTGATTTACGAGCGCATAGAAAAACGCGTAGATCAGATGATGCAAAACGGACTGTTGGAGGAAGTAAAAACACTGTGTCCGCATCGCCACCTCAACGCTTTGAACACAGTGGGTTACAAGGAATTCTTCCCTTATTTCGACGGTGAAACCAGTCTCGCGGAAGCTGTGGAAGAGCTCAAAAAAAATACACGTCGATTTGCCAAAAGACAACTTACTTGGTTTCGGAAAGATCAGGAAATTACGTGGTTTCAAAATAATGTTTCCTTGAAAGAAATTACTGATTTTATTGCACAAAAAACCGTTCCACAGTAGCAATTTACCGTGGAGCGGATTTTTGAAAACTTAAAACTGTAGTGCCCTATTCTTTGTTGTGATCTACCAAGCGGAAACCTTCACCATGAATGTTCAAAATTTCCACATCTGGGTCCTTTTTCAGGTATTTCCTCAATTTTGCGATATACACATCCATGCTTCGAGAGGTGAAATAATTGTCGTCCCGCCAGATTTTGGTGAGGGCCAATTCGCGCTGCATCAAATCATTTTCATGCAATGCCAATAAACGCAACAATTCATTTTCCTTGGGCGATAATTTTTGTTGTTCTTCGTTCTTATACGTTAGAAAACGCAATTTGGAATTCAAGTGAAAACCACCTATTTGAAATTCGAACTGTTTGCTGTCCGCAACATTTTCGACGGATTTGCGTTGCATTATCGCTTTGATCTTCATCAGCAAAACCTCGCTATCGAAGGGTTTGTTCAAATAATCGTCAGCTCCCACTTTATAACCTTTCAGCACATCTTCTTTCATGGCTTTGGCCGTTAGGAAAATAATCGGGATTTCTTCATTTTTTTCACGAATTTCCTTGGCCAGTGTGAACCCGTCTTTATAGGGCATCATCACATCCAGAATACAAAGATCGAAATCATCTTTCTTGTATTTTTCAAAACCTTCCATTCCGTTTTTTGCATGCGTGACGTCATAATCGTTCATAGCCAAATAATCCTTGAGTACGATCCCAAAATTTGGATCATCTTCTACTAATAAAATCTTCTTGTTTTCAGTTTCCATTTTGTTATGATATTAGGGGTAGTTTAATTATAAAGGTACTTCCTTTTCCTTTGTGGCTCTCCACGAAAACTTGTCCGTGGTGATCTTCCAAAATTCTTTTTACGTATGCCAAACCAAGTCCGTGGCCTTTTATATTGTGCACATCGCCGGTATGTTCACGAAAGAATTTTTCAAATATTTTTCGTTGTACAGATTTGCTCATCCCGATTCCATTGTCCTTAATTTTCAAGATTATATAATTTTTGACGTTTTCCGTCGTAATAGTTACTTTGGGCGGCCCTACGGAATATTTTACCGCATTGTCCAAAATATTGATGACTACGTTCGTAAGATGTGATTGATTTGCAAGAACAAATGATTTTTCAGCTTGGAGATTTATTTTGATTTCGCCCTCGCTTTCTTTCACAATCAATTCCATGTGAGCAACTGCACTTATCAGGATATCATCTAAGCTCAGGCGTTCCTTTTTAATATTGAGTTCGTTCTTCTCAAGCTTTGAAATCCTTAATACATTTTCAACTTGGGTATGCATACGCTCGTTTTCGTCACGGATCATGGTCAGATATCGTTTTGTTTTATTCTCATCCTTAAAGATTTTAGGATTTTTAAGGGAATCCAAAATCAAATTGATTGTCGCAATCGGTGTTTTGAATTCGTGCGTCATATTGTTGATGAAATCAGTTTTTATTTGTGATATCTGCCGTTGTTTTATAAGTTGGAACAATGCGCTGATATAGGTGAAAACTATAACCAAAGTGAAAATGACGGATAAACTGATCATTATTCGCATTGCCGACCAAACCTCTTTATCCTTTCCAGTAAAATCGACCATTAATTGATAATTATGATCTTTAATACTTTCATCATCAATTTCAAAAATGGAAATTCCATAGGTGGTTGGCCCGTTCAATTTAAAATTTGGCGTCTTCACTTTGGTGGCCAATCCATTACTGTAAAATCCAAATTCAAAGTCTGTATTTAGGTTTCTTTTTTTAAGTTGTTTTTTAATTAAATCGTGTACTTTTTTCTTATCGACACGTTTATAAATTGGTAGGCTTGCGGCCAATTCTTTAATGGTATTGCTGACCAGTTGCTTGGTCGGTTCATCCATTTGGGTGACTTTGGTAATACGTTGTTCCGCACTCAGCTTGCCACCCTCCAAATCGTTTTCCCGTAATATTCGGGTAACTTTTCTATTGATCAAGCGTTTGAATTCGATACTATCTTTATTGCCAATCAAAAAAGGAGAAAACAATTTATAATCCTCCTGAATCACACTGTTGGAATAAAGAAAGGTATTATTTCCTTCCTGCTGTACTCTCAACAATTCATCTACGGTGACTTTCTGCGGCTGACCAATACTGTCGATCTCGCCCAAGATGGAAAAAAAATATTCCTCAAATTCATCCTCCTCCAGTTTTTTGGACACCTCAATTAATAGCTGTTTGGCATTGAAAGTAAATTGGGCCTCCTTACTTTCCATTGTATTTTTTATCCAAAAACCTTGTACAAAAATGATGCCTATTAAAGATAAACTCATCAATAGCAACAGGAAAAGCAACATCTTTTTATTCATCCTTCAAATATAGTATTTTAACATTTACCGCTGTTATGGTTTAACCAAATGTTAACACAACTACTCACGAAGTATTAATAAGATTAGCTTTTTATGAAGAAAAACCACCTGTTTTTTAGTGTTTTCAAGATCGTTATTTTGGATTTCAAAATTCGCAAGTTTGCGTTTTTTGTCATCAGACCATTGAGTTGCCATGCGCGCTTGGATTTTTTCGCGTGTCGTATGGTCACGTTCCAATAACCTTTTGATTTTCAACTCGATGGGTGCTGTGACCAAAATGGCATAATCGCAGGTTAGATCACCACCATTTTCGAACAAAATGGCGGCTTCGTAGATACAATATAAACCGGTTTGCTGTTTACGCCATCTACAAAAATCTTCCCGCACTTTTGGATGTATAATTTCGTTCAAAGCAGTCAAAAGTTTCTTGTTCGCAAAAACTTTGAAAGCTATATATTCTCGTTCGGGAAGCTTGCCACGATATGATTTTTCACCTAATAAGTCAATAATGGCAGCCCTTGTTTCTTCGGAAGTTTCTTGTATTCGTTTTGCCGCTTCATCGGCTATGTAAATTGGTGTTCCTTCTGCTTCGAAAAATTTGGCAACCGTCGATTTCCCACTGCCAATTCCTCCTGTCAGCCCAACTATTTTCATTTTTTAATTACAAATTGTACTTTGTTTATATTCAGGCGTAAATTCGTGATACTTTCGGGTCGTTTCACCACTTTTGGAATTAAAAAACTTTGCCCCTCCTTCAAATCGCTATAATCGCAAACGACCCGGAAATCGCTTTTTGAAACCTTATCATAATTTTTCAAACTAACTTTAAAGATAATATTCAGGGTTTTGGGAAAAATGACGATTTCGGTATTTTCTGGAATATTCACCATGAAAATAGGTGCTTCCATTTTTCCTTCCGTAAATTTTTCCACATCCAAACTGTAATTCACTGTTTTGTGGTAAAGAGTGACCTCGCCAATTCCGGTGGTATCGATTTCTATTTTTCCTGAAATCTCGGAATCAACTTTTGTCAAAGTAATTGGTCTGGTTTTTAAATCTTTGATTTTGCTTATGGCTTTTCCAGAACCACTTATTTTAATGGAATCGGGCTTTATTCGAAGTGAATCATTTGTCGAAAACCCCGGTTGAAATTCAATATTTTCCACTGGAAACACCCGCACGGTTTTTACTTCCTTCTTCTGATAACTTATTTGAAGTACATCATCCAAAAAAACAACATCATCTAGGTTCAATCCCAGTAATTCCCTGATTTCTTTGGTATTTGTTTCCACGTTAAAAATCAACACCTTCCCATTGGCCTCTAATTCTGAAAGATTGATCACTAAATCTTTTTTGAACAATGAAAGCCACAAAATTTTAAACCCGTTTTCCCGAAGTTTCAAATTTAAATAAATTGGTTTATCGGAAATAATCTTGTCTTTCGGAATTTCGATATAAGTAATAGGAACATGAATGGTTTCTTCATTTTTTTTTGAAAATTGAACCAAAATCCAGATCAACAGCGAAAAGAAAAGAAAAAAGGAAAATGCCTTGAAATTCACCCTTTTAAACTTTGTCTTGTAAATTTTTTTTAGTTTTTCAAACATGGGTCAAAAAAATAGATCAGGAAATACTTCCTGTGGAGTTTTTTTCAAAATCCGAATATAGAACGTCGCCTTCAAAAAGCCAAGCCCATAACCAAAAAATTGTGTCAAGACTGCCCGAAGGGAAAGAACTCCAATAAAAGTACTTTTATTTTTTATGGTTGCATCCAAAAATACGATTAAAAAATAGACCAAATATATTCCAAACGACCAAAAAACAGCAAAAAATGATAGGATTATTGACATTGAAAGTCCCAAAATAAATAAGCTGGGAAGCCAGAAAACCAATTTTGCGGAGCTCGGATGCCAAGAAGTTAATATGGGTCGTGCTTTTCCAAATTTATAGACTTGGATAAAAAAATTTCGCCAGTCGATCCTCCTTTTATGGAACACAACTACTTTCGGTGCAAAAGCGATCAAAAAGCCAAGTTTCTTTATTCGAAGTGACAGATCGGGATCTTCGCCTGGATGAATTTTGCCAAATCCACCGGTTGCCTCGAAAGCTTTTTTAGAAATCCCCATATTAAAACTTCGGGGTTCAAAATTTTTAGCTGCTTTTTTGTTACCACGAATTCCTCCTGTGGATAAAAAGGAAGTCATGGCATAATTGATCGCTTTCTGAATTTCCCCAAAGCTATGATGCGCTGCATCGGGGCCACCAAAACAATCGACATCATGGTTTTTTAAAAATCTATCTACTTCCTCCAAATATTCCGGTGGAAGGATGACATCACTGTCTAGAATCAAAAAATAATCAGCACGAGCTTTTCGCATTCCAAAATTTCTGGAATCGCCTGGTCCCGTATTATTTTTATAGAAATAATGAAGGTTTAATTTTTTAGAATATTCCGTAGCAATTTTTTCGGAGGAAATGGTCGAACCATCTTCCACTACCACAATTTCGAAAGGAATATTTCCCGAAAGGCGGGACATGCTTTCCAGAAGTTCGCGAAGTTCTTCCGGACGATTAAAAATTGGGACGATAAACGAGTAGATCGGCTGCACTGAGCAAAGATAAAAAAACAAAAGAGGTCTTCGTTTATTTTTCCACAACCTTCAAAAACTTTATTCTTTCCGATAAGAAACATCAAATAAAAATCCTATCCCAACCAATTTTTGAAATCGCGTACCCGCTCACGACTGACAATTATTTCTGCTTCCTTAAAATCTTTCAGCTTAATTTTCAACCTGCTGTTGGAATAACTGATAATATCTTGAATCGCATTAAGGTTGATCAAGAATTTGCGGTTCGCCCTGAAAAATTCTTCTGGGGATACTTCCATTTCCAAATTTTCCAAGGTCGTTTCCATCAAATAATTCCGACTATCGGTAGTGTTCAGATAAGTTCCTTTGTTTTCGCTGTAAAAACACGCAATTTCTTCCGTTGTAAAAAACTTCAAATGTTGCCCAACTTTTATACTGAAACGGGTTTTGAAAATTTTTCGGGGATTTTCCGCTTCCAAAAGCTGATGAATATCTTTCAAATTAATGGGCGTTTGTAGCACACGGATTTTATATTTTTCAATGGCGCGAACGAGTTCTTCCTCATCTATTGGTTTCAAAAGATAATCGACACTGTTCAACTTAAAAGCTTTCAACGCGTATTCGTCGTAGGCCGTCGTGAAAATAATAGCACTTTTTAGGTCAATTTTCTCAAAAATTTCAAAAGAAAGTCCATCGCTGAGCTGAATATCCAAAAAAATCAGGTCTGGATGCGGATTGT
This sequence comes from Flavobacteriaceae bacterium, assembly GCA_041689995.1. Lineage (GTDB taxonomy): Bacteria > Bacteroidota > Bacteroidia > Flavobacteriales > Flavobacteriaceae > DASSWG01. Next base: position 13,423 of record JBDNFD010000110.1, read on the forward strand.
TTTCAAACCAAGCCACCGCTTCCCGAACGGAATGAAGGAGCTGCAAAACGTTCAATTGCTGCTTTTCCAACAAGCGTTGCAGGCGTCTTGCGGATGGTTTTTCGTCTTCGATGACCACTACGTTCATGTTTTATAAGTTTAATTTTTGCTATTCCCAGCGCTGTTCGTCTTCTTTTTGGCCGTTATATTCCTCTTTTTCCATGAATTCTTTAATTTTTCGCTCTTCCCAATTTTTGTCGAACATCGGGTTCATTTCAAAAGCCTTCACCGCATGAAACGCAAGGCCTATGCCCCAGCCGAAAGCGACCCATAAAAACCAGGGATAATTCCACCCATCCGTATAATAATTGAGAGCCGCCAAAAAGACAATTATAATAATATAACTTCCCAGGTTATTGTAAAACTTTTTCAGTTCTTGAACGCGTTCGCGCGCGCGTCTGTACTTTTTTTCGTTGTCTGGTTCCATAATGGTCATTTGTTATTTAGTTATTGAGTTATTTAGTTATTGAGTTATTCGTTATTGAGTTATTCGTTATTGAGTTATTCGTTATTGAGTTATTCGTTATTGAGTTATTCGTTATTGAGTTATTGGTTATTGGGTTATTAAGTTATTCATTATTCATTATTCATTATTCATTATTCATTAAATTGTTCATTATTCATAAATTCTTTTAATTTCCGTTCTTCCCATTTTTTACCGAGAAAAAGACTATGCCCAAACGTGTCCATATAATGAAAGATAATCCCAATGCCCCAACCAACCATTGGGAAAAGCACCCACGGAAATCTGAACCCGTCGGTAAAATAATTCACAAATGCCAAAAAGGGAATGATGATTATATAGGAAGTAATATTCCCATAAAACCCTTTGATTTTGTCCACTTTTTCTTTGGCACGTTTCAATTTTTGAAATTCCCTGTTTTCCATTGGATTTGTTTTTATTTCTGGAATGGAAGCAATTTGCTTCGTTAACATAGGCAACCCGACCTTAAAAATTTCGGTATCGGAGTAAACCATAACTTTGCGTGAAGTCAGTAAATGATAGCGTTGGCGAATGTTCCATAAACCGATACCGCTACTCTTGTTGATGGTTTTCTTTGGTTGCAAATTATTTTTTATCATCAACATTCCCGCATCTTCGTAAATATATATTTTTAAAGGCTCCACATCAGAAATGCGGTTGTGTTTCACGGCATTTTCCAATAATAATTGAAGCGAAAGCGGAATAATTTTGGCCTCGGAATTTCCGATGACTTCAGAAATTTCGAAAAGAATACTGTTTTCGAACCTCATTTTCAACAAACTGATATAAACTTTCGCGAATTCCAATTCTTCTTCCACAGAAACCAAATCTTTGCTCTTTTGCTCCAAAACATAGCGGTAAACTTTTGAAAGGGAACTTGTGAATTTTTGCGCGGCTTTCGGATTTTCATCGATCAAGGAAGTCAGAACGTTCAAACTGTTGAACAAAAAGTGTGGATCCAATTGATTTTTCAGCGCATCGAATTTTGCGGAAGCCGTACCGGCAATGATCTTTTGTTCCTTCACTTTTGTTTCCTGAATAGCTTTAAAAAAAAAGAAAACATGAAGGCTCAATGATACAATTACAATGAGCATAAAAGTGAACAGATAATTCCCAGCGGTTTCCTGTTGAAGAAATTCCGCTATGGAAACCGATTGTTCAATCACTATTTTATCAAACATTCTGCACAAAAAATAGGCGATAATTGTAAGAAAAATAGAACCAAAAATGCCGACGATCATGCGTTTTTTGCGTTGGGTTTCCCAGTCCATCCTTTTGTCTATTATTTGAAAAAAAACAGCATTCACCAAGGTTAGCACAATCACATATAATAAGGTGACGCCAATGTTTTCCAGTTGAAGATTCTTAAGGTCAAAACCGGAAAACACGAAATTCAGCAACAAGATGAAGCCTGTAATCAATATAGAAAGGATAAAAATAAATTTAAGGCTCTTTTTCCGTTCGCTCATGGTCTTGGATTTCAATATCTTTTACAATGCAAACTTCCCACTATTTTTGTTTTTCTTCAATTTAATCGGACCAAAATGTCGATTTTCGAGGATGAATTGTTTTTTGTGCCGTAAAAAATCTATTCAAAGAATTTTAAAATTAAATATATCAAATAAATTGAATAAATAAACAGGAACAAACTTCCCAAATCGGAAATTTGATTATCTTTAGCATTTATTTTATGACTACTATCTAACAATTTTAAGGTCCCAGCTATGAACCTGACCGAACCAACCATCAAGTTTTTGGCAAAAACCATTTGCGGGGACAATGGTTTAATGCCACGAAAAAAAGGTCCGGAACTAATGGAATTCTTCTCTGAATATGGGGATGACGACCGCAAAAAAGGAGATTTCACCAATCGGTTGAAATTTGCCGAAAGCAAACTTAAATTGTATAATAATACGCCAAATCTCACGCAGATAATTGAGGGCTCACTTCATCTTCGGGAATTTTTCGCCAGTAATATCAGTCGGGAAAAATCGGTGGAAATCATCAATGAACAACTGAAAAAGGACGGCTGCGAACTACGCAAAATCAATGACCATTATAAATTGATATATTCCAATGGAGTATCGTTCGAAAACAAGAACGCCCTGAGCCTCAGATTCATCGAAGATCAAATCGGGAACTGTAACAAACAAATAAATGACGGCCAATTCAATAATGCCATGGAACTTGCAAAAGGCATGTTAATTTCAGTCATGACCGCCATTGTTGAAAATGCTGATGGCGATAAAATCGAAGATGCAAAGAATCTTGAAGAACTTTACAAACGAGTAAAAAACGAGTTGAAACTCAATGTAGTGGAACCGGAAATATCACCTTTCAGCCTCGTTCAAATATTATCTGGTTTTGAATCGATCATCGAGGGACTTTCCAAATTAAGCAATGATCCAGAAACCCATTCTGTACGACCTTCTCCTAAAAAATCGTGGGCGAGGCTCATGGTGAATTCCTCTAAAACCATGGCAGAATTCTTATTGGACCATCGTGAGAATATGCTGTGATAATTCCCAATTCTTTTTGTCTCCATGTGAAAGAAGCCGCCTCTTTTCATCATTAAATTTTGCTATCTTTGCCATCTTTAAAAATATGAAAATCCATGTTCAATAAAAATATCAAATTGGTCCTTGCGGGCCTGACTGTTGCATACGCCATCTATCAATTTATCGAAGGAAGCATAGGAAATGGCATCGCCTTGATTTTATTGGCGGGAATGTTCGTTTTCCTTTATTTCAAAAATGAACTTATTTTATTGGCTTTTGTTCAACTGCGAAAACAAAATTTTGAGGGAGCAAAAAAATGGCTCAATAGAATCAAAAATCCCGAAGCGGCACTTACCCAAAAACAGCAGGGATATTATAATTATCTTCACGGATTAATGGTTTCACAAACCAATATTACACAAGCAGAAAAATATTTCAAAAAAGCCATTAAGTTGGGACTCTCCATGCAGCAAGATTTGGCGATGGCAAAACTGAATTTGGCTGGGATCGCAATGACAAAACGTAGAAAAAGGGAGGCTCAGATTTTACTCGGCGAAGCAAAAAAACTGGACAAGCATAATATGCTCGCCGATCAGATTAAAATGATGAAGCAACAAATGAAGAAGATCTGATTTAGTTGGTTATTGGTTATTGAGTTATTGGGGTATTTGTTATTGGTTATTGAGTTACTGGGTTATTCGTTATTGGTTATTGAGTTGCTTGGGTTATTCGTTATTCAATACTCAATATTCAAAATTCAAAATTTCTCATTATTCATTATTCATTAAACATTATTCATTAAACATTATTCATCAAACATTATACATTAAACATTATACATTATACATTATACATTAAACATTATTCATTAAACATTACAAAAGCGGTGCCCACAGCCGTAAAAATGATTCCTTCCATTTTACAAATGCGGAACGTTTTTTCCACTCTTCCAAATCTATACGTTCACATTCTTCAATATCATTGTTGAATGCGGCGACCATTTCCTTGGCAATTTCCTCACTGTAAATCATGGCAACAATTTCAAAATTGATTTCAAAACTTCTATAATCCATGTTTGCTGTTCCAATCATGGAAAACAAGCCGTCGATGACAATAGTTTTGGCATGGATCATTCCTTTACAATATTGAAAAACCTGAACATTGGATTCCAATAAATCTTCTATATAAGAATTGCTGGCATATTTTATCACTTTGGAATCACCTTTTTTTGGGATTAATAATTTTACTTCAATCCCACTTCTGGCGGCAGTTTTCAGGGAAGTCATGATCAAATCATTGGGAATAAAATATGGTGTGGTAATATAGATATATTTTTCGGCCGAATTGATGGCCATAAAAATTGCTTCCAAAATATTCGGATAATCGCTATCTGGGCCGCTTGCCGCTATCTGAACCGCTTTGCCAATTTTATTGTTTAGTTTTGGGAAAAATTCGTCTTTAATTTCAATTTCCTGCCCCGAAATAAAATTCCAATTCAACAGAAAATGTGTTTGCAAAGATTTCACGGCATTTCCATATAACCGAACATGTGTGTCACGCCAATAAATACCAGATTTTGTAGGATTGACATATTCATCACAAATGTTTATTCCGCCAATGTATCCAATTTGTCCGTCGATCACAACCACTTTCCGATGGTCTCGATAATTTAATTTTCGTGTCAGATTGGGAAAACGTACCGGCATAAAAGGAAAAATTTCTATTCCAACTTCCTTCATCCGTTCGATATCAGATTCCTTCAACTGGCTCGCTACATGGTCATAACTAATACGAACTTCCACCTTTTGTTTCGCCTTTTCACAAAGTATGTCCATCACCTTGGTTCCAATGACGTCGGAATCAAAAATATAATATTCGAGGTGAATGTGCTTTTTCGCGTTTTTCAAATCTTCGAGAAGCGCATCAAATTTTTCTTCGCCGTTCAACAAAACCTTTACTTCATTTTTAAACGTAAGCGGTTTTCGTTGATTGTTTTGAAGGAGTTTTACCAGTTTTATTTTATCATTTAGAAATTCTGCTTCATATTCTTCCAATTTTTCCTCGGTAAGCAATAGTTTTTTTTCCCACTCTTTCACATATTTATTATCATAAACGCCCTTCCGCCGGAACATTTTTTCTTTACGGTATTCTTGTCCAAAAAAATAATAGACCAATAGTCCCACAAATGGCAACAAAAGCATCGATAAAATGTAAGCAAGCGTGCTAACCGGATTTCGGTTGTGCCCAATGATAAAGACGGCAATGATCAAAACTATTATGTAATTGATCACCAACAACGCCATCCAAATATGATTCGAGAAATATTCTATCATTAAGGGTTTGCTGAATAATATCCCGAAAGGGGAATTTTAATTAAATAGCGTTTTTGCGAATCATTGTTCAAATGATCTTCACGCAACCACGGATTATGAATTTTCAAAATTTTATAATTGATGTTGAAATTGTGAGCGAATTTAGGAAAACTGACTACCGCAGAATCTACTTCCACGTTTTTTGTAGGCACGGGCACATACAAGTCCTTTTCTTCAAAATTGAAACCATAAGCATTCGGATTGCTCATTATTTCCTTCAGGGCCAAAATTCGAAAAACGTAACGGCTTGTTTCTGAACCAAGCAATAAATCGTAATAATCCATAATTTCTTGGCGCTGTTGTTGGGTGGAAATTCCATTCATCCCAGCATTATAGGAAGCCGCAGCGAGGGTCCAGGAACCGAATTTTTCTTTGGCTTTTTTCAAATAAGCACAAGCCGCCTCGGTAGATTTTTCAATGTGGTAACGCTCATCGACATTTTCATTTATTTCCAAGCCATATTCTTTTCCGGTACTTTTCATAATTTGCCAAAATCCAGTGGCGCCGGCCGGTGAAACAATTTGTTCCAGACCGCTTTCAGCAACAGCCAAATATTTAAAATCATCCGGAACTCCATTCTTTTTCAAAATTGGTTCAATAAGAGGAAAATATTTGTGTGCCCGTTTCAACAGCAATAAACCGTTCGATTGCCAGTAAGTATTCACCAACAATTCGCGGTCCATGCGTTCATAAATATCTGGATTTGAAAGCGGAACAGGTTCGCCCGCAAAATCCATTGTTTTTGTTACTGGAAGAGCATATACATTGTAATCTTTTACATAACTGGTCGTATCGATATCCGGCGTCACGCGCATTTGACCGTCCAATTTTGGTAGTTGCACCGCATTAATGCATAAAATTAATATAACTGCTATCCCGATAATCCCCAATAAATATTTTACGATTTTCATTTTCCTTTTTCTTTTTATATGTTACATTTATTTATGGAATCAATTTTCCTTCACAAATAATAGCTGGTAAATTTCTGTTGAACCACCTATATTTGTTGATGATCATAATGTGCGTTCCCGTTGGTACAACTATACAATCACTGATATATTTTATGGGGAACACAATATCTTTGTCCCCGTGAATATGGACAATTCCTTCGATCGGGATTTCCCTGTCCCAAAAAATCATTTTCTTGAAACCCCAGTCCAAATAGGCCTTATTTTTAATTTCCATATAACGTTCATATAATTTCAAACGCTTCTTCACGAACGAGCCCAATGGCAAATGATAAAATTTTTCCATATAATTGACGATGAACGTGGGCAACAGCCGATAAAATCCTGTAACTCTTGAAAATCGCATCCTTCGGGGCATTTCGAACCGGGTTTTGACACTTGAAATAATAATCAAGCGTTTCAATGACAAAAACTTGCTCATTTCCTGCACGATCACCCCTCCCAAAGATACGCCGATCAATACACAATTCGAATGATTTACTTCAAGAATCATTTTTTTTGCATAACTTTCCAAAGATTCTTTTTTCTCGGGAAGCTTCCACTTTAAAAAGTGCATTTGAAAAATTTCTTCGGGAAGTCGGATATATTCAAAAATACCTGGACTGGCCGCCATTCCAGGCATAAAATAAACATGGATGATTTCTTGAGGCTCCTTCATTTTCTTTGTTCAATATAGTAAATTACCCCTTAAAATCGTAACTTTACCAAAACAAAAGTATAACATCCTTCTAAAAGAAAGGCTTAAAATGTATATGCAATGGAAGAAGATGAAGGAATGCAGGAATTAAAGATCACCAACAATGAATTTCTAAGGCAATTTGAGGCCACGATAGAATCTGAATTGGTCACGATAGAATATGCGCAACAGGAACGAAAAATATTTTTGACCAAGTTGAACATGAGCGATACTTTGAAGGATGAAGGCTATTTGGACAAATTTGTAAAAATGGTATTGGATGACATTTCTGAAACCAATTTGCGCGTTATGCCCACCAGTCCCGAGATAGCCAAATTTTTCAGGAAAAATAGACGCTATAAAAACCTACTTCCGGTGGGAATTAATATTTGAGCCCATCCCCGACCCTTCCCAAAGGGAAAGGAAGTGGTTAAATCAATGCTGCTTTTTCTTTCACAAAATCGAATCGCACCAATCCGTCTTCATCGATCTTTGTAAGTTCCACTTTATGTAAGGTATTTACATATTCCGGATTCCAAGGGAACTTCACTTTTACGTAATTTTCCGTAAAACCGTGGATATAGCCCAATTTATTTTCGCTTTCCAACAAAACCGTGCAACATTTCCCCAACTGACTTTCGTAAAAAGCCCTTCTTTTTTTTACGGAAAGACCACGCAATAATTTGCTGCGTTTTTTTCGCACGTTCATTGGGATTTTCCCCAACATTTCAGCAGCGACCGTATTTTCACGCTCAGAATAAGTAAAAACATGCAAGTAGGAAATATCGAGCTCGTTCAAAAAACAATAGGTTTCCAAAAAAAGTTCGTCCGTTTCGCCAGGAAAACCGACAATCACATCAACGCCGATACAAGCATTTGGCATCCGTTCTTTAATTCGCTGTACGCGGTCCACATACAATTCCCGCATATAGCGACGACGCATCGCTTTCAACATCACATTACTGCCACTTTGCAACGGAATATGGAAATGCGGCACAAAAGCTTTGCTTTCGGCCACAAAATCGATGGTTTCGTTTTTGAGCAAATTTGGTTCGATGGAAGAAATCCGGATGCGTTTCAATCCATCTACTTCATCGAGTGCTTTTACCAAGTCCAAAAAAGTATGTTCGTGTTTTTTATTGCCAAATTCCCCTTTGCCATAATCGCCGATGTTCACACCGGTCAGAACAATTTCCTTAATTCCTTGGGAAGCAATTTCAGCAGCATTTTTTAATACATTTTCCAATTTATCACTTCTGGAAATACCGCGCGCCAAGGGAATGGTGCAGTAAGTACATTTATAATCACAGCCGTCCTGCACCTTCAAAAACGCCCGTGTGCGATCGCCAAGGGAATATGCGCCAACATAAAAGTCAGCTTCATCGATCTCGCAAGAATGGATTTTTCCCGGTTGCTCGGATTTTGACAATTCATTCAGATAATCCGTGATTTTGAATTTTTCGGACGCCCCCAAAACTAAATCCACGCCATCCACATCGGCGAGTTCTTCGGGTTTCAACTGGGCATAACAACCAATTGCGATCACAAAAGCGTCTTCATTTGCCTGTTGCGCATGCTTTACAATGGTTTTAAAACGCTTGTCAGCATTTTCGGTGACGCTGCACGTGTTGATGACATATATATCCGCTTTTTCAGAAAAATCGACCCTTGAAAAACCCTCGTTTTCAAACGAACGCGCAATCGTGGATGTTTCGGAAAAATTAAGTTTGCAGCCCAAGGTATAGAACGCTACTTTTTTTTTAATGGCGGGCATTTCCTGTTTTTTTAATTTATAATTTCGGTGTGCAAAGGTAGTTACTTTTATTAAGTTGCCACAACCTTGCATGGTTTTGGAAACCCCGAATGTGTGCGGAATATTTTCGTATTTTCGTCCCAGACCATCAAGCCTTTCAGAATTTGGAATTCTAAAGGATTTTAAAATAAACAGCCGAATTCATGCATCCCATTGATCTGATCGTTCTGATTTCCACCATTTCGTTCATTGTTATTTATGGCGCCTATAAAACCCGTGGCAGCAAAAATGTGGAGGATTATATTCGTGGTGGAAACGAAGCTCGTTGGTGGACGGTTGGATTATCGGTCATGGCGACACAAGCCAGTGCCATCACCTTTTTGTCCACACCCGGGCAAGCTTTTCACAGTGGAATGGGATTTGTGCAGTTTTATTTTGGCCTTCCCATTGCCATGGTCATTATCTGCCTGGTTTTTATTCCGATTTATCATCGATTAAAGGTTTACACTGCTTATGAATATTTAGAAGGCCGCTTCGACCTAAAAACCCGTTCGTTGACCGCTATCTTGTTTTTGGTACAGCGTGGAATGGCTGCCGGAATCACCATTTTCGCACCCGCGATCATTCTTTCTGCCGTTTTGGGCTGGGAACTGACCACTTTGAATATCATTATTGGAAGTTTGGTGATCCTCTATACCGTTTCTGGAGGAACAAAAGCAGTTAATGTTACCCAAAAACAACAAATGGGAGTGATTTTCATGGGAATGTTGATCGCCTTTTTCATTATTGTCGATTATCTACCTGATGATATTTCTTTCAATAATGCCTTGGAAATCGCCGGCGCAAATGGAAAACTGGATGTGCTGGATTTTTCGTTCGATTTCAACAATCGTTATACTTTCTGGAGCGGAATCATTGGCGGCACATTTCTGGCACTTTCCTATTTTGGGACTGACCAAAGTCAGGTGCAACGCTATCTTTCGGGAAAATCGATTAGGGAAAGCCAATTAGGAATGATTTTCAACGGTTTGTTGAAAGTACCGATGCAGTTTTTCATTTTGTTGACTGGCGTGATGGTTTTTGTGTTTTACCAGTTCAATTATTCCCCACTAAATTTTAATCCGGCGGCACAAATTGCGGTGACCAATTCCGAATATTCCGAAGAATATAATGCGTTGAAATTGGAATTGCGGGAAGCACAAGAAAAACAACGGGAACTTTCATACAAATATGCCAAAATTCCAGATGAAAAAGTCGTTCAAAAACAGGTGCTCCAAGAAAAAATAGAGACCTTGAACGAAACAGCTTTGAACATACGGGAACGGGCCAACACCATTATCCATACCGCAGATGAATCTATTGAAACCAACGATACGGATTATGTTTTTATTCATTTCATATTGAATAATTTGCCACGGGGCATCATCGGGTTGCTTTTGGCTGTCATTTTGAGTGCCGCCATGTCGTCCACCGCCGCGGAACTGAATGCCTTGGCTTCCACCACCACCATCGATTTATATAAGCGAAACGTTTCCAAAGAGAAGACAAAAGAACATTTTGTAAAAATGACCAAATGGTTTACGCTGGGATGGGGCGTTCTCGCGATTTTGTTCGCCAGTATCGCCAATTTATTTGAAAACCTGATACAATTGGTGAACATTATTGGCTCCATTTTCTACGGAAATGTTTTAGGGATTTTTCTGTTGGCATTTTTTATAAAATACGTAAAAGGCAATGCGGTTTTTGTGGCTGCGATTATCACTCAATTTATCGTGATCGCGGGTTGGTGGTATGATTGGATGCCTTATTTATGGCTGAATTTGTTCGGGTGCGCATTGGTGATGGGAATAGCCATTGTGCTTCAAAGAGTTACGAAACATAGGTAACTCTGACGGAAAAATCACACAATAAAAAACCGTCCCAAATCTGGGACGGTTTAAGATACCTATTTTTATTGACGGTTATTGTTTGGTCAATGTAAATGCCGTTTCCACAGGGAACACCTGATCTGCCGGGCCATTGGGACAACGGACACTGGTATAAATATTTTCACCGGGCCTAAAGTACATTTCCATTTGAGTGGCAGTAATCTCAAATATTACGATATCACCGTGTTGGCCACATTCAATATCTTGTCCAATATAATACAAAAAATAATCTGTGAGGTCCTGCGAAATATAGCTACCATTAATTATCATTGGAGAATCATCGGGCAAATCCAAAGTGTTTTCTATAATGTGTCCATTGGCATCAGTTATTTTGTAGCGCATTAAGAGCATATCCTTGGTTACGCCCAAAAAATTATCCGTAAATTCAATTACATGAACTTCATAAGTTTTATCATTATAATTTCCTATCCAAGTACCTACATACTTATCCAAAACATGGTTTATATCTTTGAAATATACCCAATCAGGTATATCAACATCATTATTTATATAATCAATATTTTCTTCCACCGGAACTATTTGTGTCAAGGGTGGCTTTTGCGCTTTGCAATCTGCCACTGCTATTAAAACCAAGAAAATAAAAAACAAACATATTTTCATTGCCGAAAATAAAGATTTCTTTGCAAACCTATTCCATTGTTATAGACCAATATCATTCGTTCATTGTTTATAACATCTATTTTATATCTCCATTCATCAGTTGGATCTTGGGTATTACGAACAATTAATGTGCTACTTTTCAAACCTGATTCTGTGGTTGCAGTATATATGGCCCAATAATAGGTTTCTGTATTTCCTCCTTCTGTATAATCCGTCATTGTTTTATTGCTGTGATAGACATCTCTATAATTGTATGTATTACCTTCTCCAACCCATGTTCCAATTATTAATTGTTCTTCTTCTTGTGTTTGTGCCTGTTCTTCTGCATTTTCTATTGGGGTAAGGATTTGTGCACTACTGTTAAATACAACCAGCAATCCTATCACTATTCCTAAGGCTATTTTTTTCATATCATTATATTTTTATGGTTTATAAACAATCAATTTTACTTTTGGCTTCACTAAACAATTCTTTTCTATGAGGTAGACCATTATCACCTCCATTAACAAGGAAGGTTACACCTTTTACAGTAGTATCCCCATCAATATCCTCATTAGCCATCACATTTGTTTCAAAAAACCACAAGGCGCTTATTAGGGCAATTTTCATATC
>JBDNFD010000111.1:0-7186 GCA_041689995.1 Flavobacteriaceae bacterium
TACAAGTGGTTCATTGAAAACTTATCCAAAAGAACATACAGATGCCCGGTAAAGAAGTCTTACTTATCGGCGGTCAATCAAGAAACCTTAGCAAAGTTATCGCTTTTATAAATCATGCACGGATTAGAATAGAGCCATTAATTTAAAAACCAATCAAAAATGAAAAAATTATTTATCCTTGCATTATTTTTATGTTCCTTTTTTAAAGGCTTCTCCCAAAATACGGATTATTATGACCGAATGGAACACGTCTTTGGCAACATAGATAAAACCAAAGTTACCACGGGTTTTTAAAAGAGTTTGGCATCCGGTTTAACGAAGTCGAAGCCTACAACGGCATTAGCAGCTCTGATAATTTGGTGGATAAAACCCAATGGCACTCACTATATACTTCGTTGTACACGATGCGCGTGGGTTCGGTAGCACAAAATATGGCTGCCCCCGCTGCGGTGTTCGACAACTTAGAAAGCCAACAAGCAAATTCCTCAGAAATATTGTTGGCGGTCCAGTACTACAACTACCAACAGTATAAAGCCAATGCTTATACCAATGGTGATGTCACCATAATCAATGACCGCATCTATGATGTCGCGGGCAAAAACCCGTATGAAACCAAAACCCTATTCGCCATAATCCCACTAAAAAAAGAATTGCGGGGTAGGACCTTTTCTTTTAAATTACCTAGCACGCTTATTTACACTAATACGGGATTGACTTTGAACCAGGTGCAAGTGGATTTTGGCAATGGCCAAGGCTATCAAACCATATCGTTCAACATCGCCAAAAATGTTACCTATAGTTCTGGAGGTGAAAAGGAAATCAAGGTGAAATTTGTGTATAACGGTGGGTCTACTTTATACAGCCACTCCAAGATTTGGGTGGATTATGTGGCGCCGTCGGTGAAACAGGTCCGGTTCAATGGCACGGGCATCGATACCCATGTCATTGTCGGTGATGCTTGGCAAGGAAGCTCGGCCACGGGCTATGCAACGGTGGAACTGGCTCCGGGACATGCTCAGCTCACTAAACCCTTGATCGTGGTGGAAGGTTTTGACCCGGACAATAGCTTTGATTATTTTGATTTTATCAACACAGACAAATCTGGAGGTATATATGTCGACATAGACCCAACCGGAACTATCCTTACCCTCAACCAAGCCATCGAAGATGAGGGCTACGATTTGGTGTTTGTCAATTTTGCGAACGGCACGGACTATATACAGCGCAATGCCTATATGGTGGAAAAGGTAATAGATTGGGTCAATGTTCAAAAAACAGAAGCAGGCAGTTCCGAAAAAAATGTGGTCTTAGGAATGAGCATGGGCGGTCTGGTGGCTCGTTATGCCTTGCGCCATATGGAAATAGACGGAGACCCAAACACCAACCATGACACCAAACTCTACATCAGCCACGATGCCCCACACCAAGGGGCCAATGTGCCTTTAGCATTTCAAGCTATGGTACGTCATTTGGTGGGTGAAGAGATAAGTCTTCCCGTATTTCTTAGTTTGATCGATGTGAATATTGTGGACTTCACGGACATCTCCCCAGATTTGGAAGATGGTTTAGCATTATTGCAAACCCCTGCTGCACAACAAATGCTTATTTATCAATTACAAGGCGTAGGGGACAATATTTCCGTGGATATCAGTACATTACATGGTAGTTTTGCCACGGAATATAAAAACATGGGGTATCCACAACAAGGAGGCATCCGCAATATTGCCATTGCCAATGGTTCTGAGTGTGGCGCTTCGTTGGGCTTTGATCCTTATGATACGATAGTGCACGTCAATGAGAAAATAGATTTACCTCATTTTTTGACAAATATAGCATTAGCTATAGTCAATGGCTTATCACTAAATCCCTTGCGTTTTGTTACCTCGATTTTATCCACGGATACAGATGTGAAAGTCCAGTTTACTGCTAAGGCCCTGCCCAATCAACAATCTAAACAAATCTATAAAGGAAAAATTTTTATTGAAAAGACTATTTTGTTTGTAATTGATGTGGAAGAACCTCTTATAGACCAAGAAACATTAAACTCTTCTTCGTCTATGTTGCCTTTGGACAATGCAGGTGGCGGAATATATAATTTGGAATTATTTGTTGAATTACCATCAGGAATGGACAGTTATGTCCTTGAGAAGCAATTTGATTTTATTCCCACTTATAGTAGTTTGGATATTGGAGGAGGGAATCAAGTTATGAATTATGTGGACCTGACAAAATCATATTCTCCTTTGTCCCCACCAGAAACGCCAAAAAATACCCCGTTCGATAATTTTTACACAAATCCCACAACCAGTCAAAATCATATTCAATTTACCTTAAACAATGGAAATTGGTTGATGGACGAATTACGTGGGGACGAGGCATTTTATTCTTGTGCTTCTTCATGTGACCAATTAGAATTATTTATAACTGGTTCCGATAATTTATGCGCAACGAACACTTATAATATAAACAATCTTACAAGCGCTCCCGAAATAGAAGTAGAGTGGAGTGTTATTCCAACTACAGCAACAACAATGACCACAGTAAACAATTCCGCAACACTTACCTATAACAACCCCTTTTGGGGCGGCCTGGTCACATTAACTGCTTCCATCAATACAAAATGTGATGATATTATTATAGAAAAGAAAATTTGGGTGGGCGGTCCATCTGTGATAGCTAAATTAAATGATGGCAAATACATTTCCCACATTGCACCAAATTCCGTATGCAAATACCAACAAATAAAAACTAATATGATTATAAATGGTGAAACGAATGTAATATGGACATTGTTAAACTCATCGCAGATAACTTTATGGCACCAAGTAGATAACAACCTTAGTTTTTATCTTTGGGAAGATAACCAAACCGCAACTTTTAGACTTACGACCACTAATAATTGCGGAACGACCACAAGGGATTACACTTTTGTTGCGGAAGATTGTAGCGGTGGCGGGAACGATCCGTGTGATCAGTCTTTTTTTGTATCGCCCAACCCTGCCAACACCATTATTGAGATCACCTCTAATATTCCTGCTCCTTGCCCACCGGTATTGGGAAGGACGGCACAGCCCTCAACAGCGGTCCTCTACGACTTTACAGGAAATTCAGTTCGTAGCAAAACCCCTGCAGAAGGGAAAATGAGTGTGGAAAAACTAAAATCAGGGCATTACATCCTTGTAATTTCCAACAATGGCGAGAAAAAGAGCCATAGGATAATAATCAATTAATCTATATTAAAAACTAATTTAATCTTTAAACTAAAATGAAAATTAAAAAAATTGTATTGTCTGTTCTGGCCCTTTCTTTTGTTGTTTCCATTTCATCCTGCCGTGAAACCACGCAAGAAAAAGTCGAAAATGCCACCGAAGCTGTCGGCGAAGATATTGGAAATGCGGTGGAAGCCACGGGTGAAACCATTGAAGAAGGCGTGGACAATCTTAATGACGAAATAGAAGAAGAGCGAGCTGAGGATAGGGTGGAAGATGATCAGTATTAACAACAAATGTTGTTTTCTGTTATTCCAAATTAAATCTTTTTCGAAAGACGAGTTATTTTTTCGCTCGAACTTATTGTCCCCAACATCTTATATACTTAGATTTGTCCTGAAATCAGTTAGAAGAATTCATTGATTTTGTAAATTGAACAAATTTAAAAAAAAGATTATGGAGATCAAACAGTTCAAAGATAAGCCTTTGTCGCATTTTTCTTATGCAATTGTAAGTGGCGGCGAAATGGCTTTGATCGACCCGACCAGAAATCCCCGGCAATATTATAAATATGCGGAAGAAAACAATGCCAAAATCGTAGCGGTTTTGGAAACCCACCCACATGCCGATTTTGTGAGCGGACATTTACAAATTAGCGAAGAAACTGGTGCGAAAATTTATATTACGGAAAAGACCGGTGCGAACTACAACCATATTGCTTTCGATGAAGGTGATGAATTAAAAGTAGGAAATATTAAAATCCGTCCGCTGTTAACGCCTGGACATTCCCCGGACAGCACGACTTTTGTGGCCCAAGAAAATAACGAAACTGTTTTGTTTACGGGCGATACCTTGTTCATCGGAAATGTGGGCCGACCAGATTTGCGCGAAAAAGCGGGTAATATGAAAGCGAAGCGCGTAGAGCTGGCCAAAGCCATGTACCAAACTTTGAGGTCAAAATTCAATGAATTTCCAGATGATACATTGATTTATCCAGCACACGGAGCGGGCTCTTTATGCGGGAAAAACATGCGTGACGCCAACTCCAGCACACTGGGAAATGAACGTCAGGGAAATTGGGCTTTTAAAAAGCAAACGGAAGAAGAATTTGTGGAAGAAATACTGAAAGATCAACCTTTCGTGCCAGCTTACTTCGGATTTAATGTGGATTTAAACCGAAATGGCGCAGAAAATGTTCAAAAATCCAACTATTCCGTTCCCGTAAAAATTTCTTCATCCAAAATTGAAGACGATGCAACGATTGTAGATGTCCGAAATGGAGAATCTTTTAAAAAATCTCATTTTCCGGATAGCATAAATATAATGGCAAGGAGCGAATCCGATAAATACGAAACCTGGTTGGGAGCGGTCATAAAGCCCAAAGAAGCTTTTTATTTGGTTGTGGAAAGCGTAGACGATATCGGAGAAATTCTCGAAAGAACAGCGAAAATTGGCTATGAAAAACAAGTGAAAGGGATTATGACTTTTCCGAAGCAACAAATGGAAAATTCCGATGATCTGGATTTAGAAGATTTTAAAGAGAACAGGAATAACTATACGGTTGTCGATATTCGGAACGAAAGCGAAGTAATGGCTGGGAAAATATTTAAGGAAGCCATCACAATTCCGCTAAATGAACTTCGTGAACGAACAGGTGAAATTCCGTCCAAAAAACCAATCGTGGTTCATTGTGCTGGGGGCTACCGTTCCGCACCGGGAAGCAGTATTTTGAAAAATGAATTTTCTGGTCAGAAGGTATATGATCTTGGAAATGCGATCAATGATTTTAAATAAATAGCGAAGAATCCAGGGTTTGTGATTGTTCGAAATTTATACCCAGACTCAAAAAGAATATAATCAAAAAATGGGGAATACGTAGTGATTGCTCTATTTTCCCTTGGCTAGTCTGTTAAAATGGGAAGGAGATACTGGAATATTATGAAAATAAGATAACTGACTTGAAAACAAAAGCGCCTATTTTGAAAGTGTTACTATTTTTTTGAGCAGGTTGACTATCGTACGTGCATTTTCAATATTCTGGGCTTGTATGGTGAAATCATCTTGATAATTCTTAATGACCCCATCCTCATAATATTGAATGATTTTTTCCATATAATTTGTATTTGCCTTGACATATACATTTTTGGAACTTGTTTCGAATACTATACTGAGCTGGTTCAGGTCCTTAAAATTTCCTTCGTAAATTTTTTCCGTACTTTTCTTATCGGATATCTCAATGATTTTATAATGGAATTTGGCATTGTCCTCAGTGGAGAAGCTTTGGTCGTATGTATATTTTCCGTCGGTCAATCGGCCTATTTCGCTCGATAATTGCGCGACGAGTTCGGCTTTGGAATTACTTAGTTCGATTTTCTTACTTTGACAAATTCCAATGATTTGTTTGAATACATCTTCCAGTATAATGGCATCCTCTACTTCCGACAACTCAATGCTAAATTCATCTGTGTACTTTTGTTGTTCGCCGTTTTCAACCAATTTCAAGAATTTTTTGCTTTCCGTGGTTTCCAATTCAAGGAAAATATTTTTTCCTTTTGTGCTATAGTTCACTACATTTTTATCGAGATCGCTAAAGTTGAAGAAGAAATTTTGTTCGACGGCCTTTTTTGGATCAGTGGTAAGTTTGTTGAATTGTACCACGCAATCGCCAGCAAAGCTTTGGTTATAGGAAGTCTCATTGATGATAATCGTTGAGATGTATTTATTAATAAATTTAATTCCGGATTCAATGAAAGCAATATCCGGAATTGTTTTTTCTATTTTCTCCTCAGAAAGGGCAATGGCCTCTTTTAGCACCTTTTGCAAGTCCCGCGCCTTTTCTACATTTTCACAATAAATCACCACATTATTGTCGAAATTCCCTTGTTGGCCGTTTTCAAAAGTTTTTACGGTGTTCAGCTTTCTGCGTGTTTCAAATTCGACCACCGAAACATCCCCTTTAGTTTCGAAAACCAAGGAATAGTGGTTGATGTTCGCCAAGTTGAAATGATAGGCGTTACTCTTTGTGTTTTTGCTGGAAACTTCGGCAATATTCAATTCTAACCTACCAGGATAGTTGGGGTTTCTAGCAATACTTTGGTTGTATTGACGTTCGATCAAGGCCACATTGCCCACGTTTTGCTCCAACCATGCAATATGTTCTTCATAATTGGAAAGAGAGAGCCGCTTGTCGGTGATTTCTTTTGCCAGCGGAATAAGTGATTTAAATATATCGACCAATTTTCGCCCGTTGTTGATGTCCAGCGCATAAATTTCGAAGTCGTCCTGAAAATCTATTTTTTTGCGGTCTATGGTGTTTTTTATCAATTCCTGTTTTTTCTCTACCAACAATTGTACTTTTATAACATCCTTGTCGGCATAGGTTTTTACCGTATTTATGTCTATATCGCCGGCGTTGAATTCATACAGTTCCTCTGAACTTTTACCGCTCTTCATGTTGGTCTTGACGATCAATATTTGCAACACCCCGGGCTGTGACCCGCTGACCGTTTGTGCAACCTCTTCGTCGCTGGTGGTCACCGTGGTGAGGGTGTTGGAAAGATCGTTCGTTATGCTCGTGAAATCTTGAGCCGGCGATGCTGTAACATACATACACAGCAAAAACATATAAAATTGTTTCATGGGAATATTTTTATAGAATTAAGTTTTTTGTATGAATATTCTTAAATGCTTTATTCGTAATGCATTATGGGAAATAAGCTTTAATGATCGCAAGATAGTCCATGCAGCAGTGAAAAAAATACCCATTTTGAGGTATTTTCGGGAGTGACTGTGGAACTCGTTTTGGAATATTCTAAAAAGAATAGGAATAATTATATCATTATGGATATGATTTGGCGAAGCTTGTTGGGGATTTTAAATAAATTTTCACTTGGCTGGGAACGGATTAGCCGATCTTGATATTTTAAAAAACCCTCTAAAACAATAAGTTAAAGAGGGTTTAAGTACTCGGGACGGGA
>JBDNFD010000112.1:0-22084 GCA_041689995.1 Flavobacteriaceae bacterium
AACTAATAGAATCAATTGATATTGAATGGATTACTTGCAGGATAATAGCAAATATGGAAGATTTTGGTTTTCTAACAAATACGCATGATTTTAAATATCAAGCCGTTACGTAAAATTAATCTGGTGCGAAACTTGAGTTATTAATAAAAGCAGGAAAGTAACCGCTATCGCCCAATGGATAATTCGGTAAATTTTCGAATATTTTACAGTTTCCATGAGGTTCGCTTTAAACTTAAATTAATGTGTTTCTATATATTTTGAATGACTTTGGCCAACTTCTTTTGAACATCCTTTGCAATTTCTCCCAAGGAATCATTTTCTACTGCCATCATTGAGGCAGCAGGATCTACCGCCGAAACCTCAACAATACCCGGTTCTCGTTCCTGAACTATCACGTTGCAAGGCAACATTGTCCCGATTTTGTTTTCAGCTTGAAGCGCTTTATATGCCATTTCTGGGCTGCAAGCGCCAAGAATGGTATAATTATAAAAGTCGGCGTCCAATTTCTTTTTCAAGGTGGCTTTAATATCAATTTCGGTCAACACACCGAAACCTTCTTTCTTTAAAGCTGCCGTTGTTTTTTCGATGGCATCTTTAAAAGTTGTGTTTTTTAAGGTGGTACTGATGTAGTAACTCATGATTTCTGATTATTTAATTCACTTGAACAATATGGAACAAATATATGGTTGGAAAACGGGAAGTTCTGTAACAAAGATTACAGAACTTGAGATTTTTCAATTTTTTAAATTATGTAGCTTATTTATTGGCCGGTGTAATCATAATATGTGAGCGATGCGTGCCCGCCTCCATCAACCATGGCATTCCCGGAGTTTGTGGTTTTGTTGGCAAACCTGTACTCTCGCCCGTCATATAGGGTTTATAAATCACGTAGCGAATTCTACTGTTTTCAAGTTCCCCCGTCTGTGGATTGAGGTCTTCTTCTTCTGCCCCCAAAACGTAAACCATGGAAGGTTCCGCCGGCATTGTTAAAGTTCCCGCGTCTATTTCACTTTTTCTTACTGCCTGCTTTTCTTTATTGGATTTTCCTTCCGCAACCAAGGCCCTGCCCCTTGCCATAAAAGGTTCTAACTCTTCGTCATAACATGCCACGCTTATCCCGGCTTTGTTGGGATCGTCTGCCAAGCAAATCATTCCGTTGGTTCCTTTTCGTAGCATAATGAGTTTTCCTTCGGGATTATAACCAAGAACGGTAGCATTATCTCGGTACATTTCTGGGGCGGCCAAAACCGCGACCTTTATTTGTATCTCTTTTGGTAAAATTTTATTCTGTGAAAATGCGGAAAATGTAAATGCAAAAACGATAATAACCATTAAATTTTTCATAATCGGGTTTTTTATAAAATGAATGCCTAAGATACGGATTTTTGGAAGATTACACTCAAAATAGTGTCTAGTATATTTTCGTTAAATTTATTCACCCCTCTTTATCATCTTTATAAAAAGTTCATTTCCGCCCCTCTGGGGAACCGAGTTATAAGCCATTTCCATTTTCTCAATTATAAATTTTTTTTCAAAAACAGAATGGTATTCCTGTTCATTTCCGCCAAATGGTGGCTTGTCTTTATTTAAGGGAATGTTGAAAAGCAGACCAACCAATTTCCCTTTTGGCTTTAATAATTCGTATATTTTCGCAACGTATTTTTCTCGAAACCTTGGATATTGTGCACAAAAGAAAGTCTGTTCCAGAATAAGATCATAGGTTTCATTTAAATCATAAAAATTGAGATGCAACAGATTTTCCTTCGGGAATAAAGGCACCCGCTTCAATAAGTTTTCAAGGGGAATTTTGGAAATATCAACGACCGAGACATTGGTGAAACCTTTTTTAAAAAGATATTCTGCCTCATGGGAATTACCGCCGCCAGGAATCAAAATTTTTAAATCCTTGTTTGAAAGCTGATCGATATATTCCTTTAAAGGAGTGGATATATCGCCGATATCCCAGCCTATTTGTCCATTTAAATATTTTTTGCTCCAGAATAATTCGTTCAAATTTGAATCATCGATACACTTGTTTTTTGGATGTTCTATTTCCCTATTTTTCATTACTTCTTCCTTTCGTTTTAGGTTTTTCTCCATGCATTTTGTTGAAATGTTCTTGAAACCATTCCGGTTCCTCTATTTCATTATCAAACATATATTCGGCAATTTTTCGAATGGTTGCTTCTGGATAAAATTGGTAAGGCATCAACCCGAATTTTTTGACCGCTCCCGGAATTTTGGAATTTTCTGCGGAAGGATTTTTCATCCATTCTACTACGGCATTTGTAAATTCTTCTTTGGAGGTATTTTCTGAAATATAATACATTTTCACAGCTATTAATGGAGGAGCGATCATTTTCTCCATAGAAGCTTTCGGATTGTGGCAGACATAGCAGTTGTTTTCCATCAGTTTTTTCCCCTGATTTTCCTGAATAATTCCTATTTCTTGGTAATCAGTACTTTCGGCCATTGCAAAATAGTTACTTTTGGTATCTGTGTTGCAGGCAGAAAACAGCAATACCAGATAAAGTGTGGTCCATGTTTTCATTAGTTTGGCTTTTGAGGTAAATACTTCAAAAAAACCCGTGCAATGGCAGTATTTGCCTTGAAAATATTCTTGTTGCTTTGATATGTAACAATTTTTTGCACGATTGTTTGATAAACGAAAATACCAAATTTAAACCAGATATTCACTGATCTACAAATTGGAGAATAGAAAGATTTGATTTGTGCTTTCATCAGGATTGGCATTTCATTTTGCACGATGAGCTGTACAAGCGATTTTCACGATGAAATTCCCTATCTTTAATCTTTCTACTGATGGAAATTATCCGTGCATGAATTTTAGCCAATTAAAATATATAATTGCCGTAGATCGCCATTGAAATTGGAATCGTCCTTTCCAGTTTTGTACTAATGAAAAGAATGAGCGATGCCACTACCGTTCAAGTTGCTAACGATCTGTTTAATACTCAGTACAATCATCCCGAAGAAATATTTGATGACGAGCTTCCTATGTTGCCCAAAGGCGTAACCATGTATGAAATTCATGGGCCTCTGTTTTTTGGGGCGACACAGACTTTTCAAGATACCATGACCCGCCTTCCGGATCAACCAAAAGTATTGATTTTTAGAATGCGTCACGTTCCCTTTATTGATGCCACAGGTATATATAGACTATTAGAGATCATCAAGAAATCTATTGATCAGAATACCCATATTGTATTATCAGGTGTAAATAACAAGGTATTGTTCGATTTGGAAAAAGCAGGTATCTATTCCATCCTTCACAAGGAAAATATTACCTCGAGTATCGAAATGGCGGCGGAAAGAGCAAAACATATTACCCAAAATTAATTTTTTTAAAAAAAACCAAAAAATTTCTTCGCCATATAAAATCTATATTGTAATATTGCAATATAATTATGTATCTATATGAAAAAGAAAGAATATACCCGAGAACAGATTGAGATCTCTTCGCTTATGAAGGTCTTAGGTCATCCAGCCAGAGTTGCAATTTTGGAACATCTGCTAGAGGTAAAGGAATGTATCTGCGGTCAGATCGTTGATTTACTTCCTCTCGCCCAGCCCACAGTTTCTTTACATTTAAAGGAATTGCGAAATGCTAGACTTATCAAAGGTTCTGTGGAAGGAAATACAATCTGTTATTGCTTAGATGAAACAGGAGTTGAAAGACTCTCGAACTATTTTGACCGAGCAAAAGAAATATTGAAAAACAAAAACATCTGCTGTCAATATTAAAATTAAACAAAATGACAAACGAAGCACAAATAAAGGAAATGGTAAAGCAAAAATACAGTGAAATCGCTTTACAAGAAAAAGAGACCAACCAATCCTCTTGCTGTGGCGCAGGAAGCTGTTCCACCGAAATCTATAATATCATGTCTGATGATTATACTACAATGGAAGGCTACAATCCAGATGCGGATTTGGGCTTGGGCTGTGGTCTGCCAACGCAATTCGCAAAGATTAAAAAAGGAGATGCAGTAATCGACTTGGGTAGTGGTGCTGGAAATGATTGTTTTATTGCAAGAGTGGAAACCGGAGAAACCGGAAAGGTAATCGGTATTGATTTTACGCCAACAATGATTGATAAAGCACGTGTAAATGCCGAAAAATTAGGCATGAACAATGTTGAATTCCGTTTAGGTGATATCGAGAACATGCCGATAACCTCAGAAGTGGCCGATGTTGTTGTGAGCAATTGTGTATTGAATCTCGTTCCAAACAAAAGAGCGGTATTCCAGGATATATTCCGTGTACTGAAAACAGGTGGACATTTCAGTATTTCGGATATTGTTTTGACAGGTGAGCTTCCAGAAAAAATCAAATCCGCTGCAGAGATGTATGCTGGCTGCGTTGCAAGTGCTATCGATAAAAATGAATATTTGGGTTATATAAAAGAAACGGGATTTGAAAACATTACGATCCAAAAGGAAAAAGCCATCATTGTTCCAGACGATATTCTAAAAGATTATTTAGATGAAGCAGAAATAGCAGTATATAAAAGCAGTCCGACGGTAATTTACAGTATTACAGTTTATGCGGAAAAGCCATCATGTTGTGCTCCAACGAGCGGGTGTTGTTGAAATGGCTTTTCCATTCTTAGATAAATCGTATTTTTATAAAAGTTTTAAAACGAAATAGAAAACGATGAATTTCCAACAATTGAAATACATTATTTCCGTAGATAAATATCAAAATTTTTCGCGCGCTGCTGAGGATTGTGATATAGCACAATCCACCTTGAGTAGGGAAATCCAGCGGTTGGAACAGGATTCGATATTATGATATTCGACCGTACACGGCATCCCGTGATACCTACAATGAAGGGGATTGACTTAATTGAACAGGCTAGGATAATCCTCAAAGAAGAAGAGTGCTTTATTTCTATTGCCGAAAAGAAAAAAAATCGACCCAGTGGTAATTTTAGACTTGGCATCCTCGCCAGTTTGGCTCCATATCTTATTCCTTTGTTTACTGATCGGATTACTAAAAAATATCCTGAGCTAAATCTGAACATCTTTGAAATGGGAATTGCAGAGATGATAGAGCGTTTTGAAAATGATTCTCTTGATGGTGCTATCTCTATCGCTCCTTTCAGGAAGGAAGGTTTTTATGAAACCCCGCTCTTTTAAGAGGAATTTGTGCTTTACGTGGGCCGCAATCATAGACTTTCCAATTTGTCAAGCATAAACTGGACAGATATTCCTTTAAACGAATTGATTCTTCCGGAGGGAATGAAATCGTATTTTTTGGATCAAAAACCAAATCTCCTAGATCCTGAAATCTGTGCAACCCTGTCCTGCACCGCCTTAATTACTTCATTTGAGTTTCCGTCTTTGAGCATCATTACCTGTCCCAAGATTTTTTCACCTTCCCCGTTTCCGGTAATTGCACCAAAGCGAGGCGCACTTCCAAATTGGACTTTCGCGATGTCCTTGACATAAATTGGAAAGCCATTTTCGTTTTTTACTACAATATTTCCAATATCTTCCAAAGAGGAAATCAAACCTTCACCACGAATAAAGCATGCCTGGTTTTCCTTTTCAATATAACCACCTCCGGAGATGCTGTTGTTTTTTTCCAACGCTGTAAATACTTCTGAAGCTGTGATATTCATAGCGTTAAGCTTGTGGGTATTTATGGCAACTTCATATTGTTTTAAATGCCCACCCCAAGTGTTTACCTCAACTACACCCGGAATTCCGGAGAGCTGTCTTTTAATGATCCAATCTTGAATTGTGCGAAGTTCAGTGGTTGAGTATTTATCTTCATAACCCGGTTTTACATCGAGAATATATTGATAGATTTCGCCCAGTCCCGTAGTAATCGGACCCATTTGAGGAGTGCCAAAACCTTGAGGAATGTTTTCTGTGGCAGACTTTATCTTTTCCGCAATAAGCTGCCGTGGCAAATACGTACCCATGCTTTCTTCGAAAACGATAGTAACGACCGAAAGACCGAACTTTGAAGTAGAACGGATTTCCATCACGCCAGGCAAATTGGCCATTTCCAGTTCTACGGGATAGGTGATAAATTGCTCCATATCCTCCGTGGAAAGATTGCGGGAAGTGGTAATTACCTGTACCTGATTATTTGTAACATCGGGAACAGCGCCAATAGATAGTTGGGTGAGTGAAAATACGCCAAAGCCTATTAGGAAGAGTGTGAACAAACCAATAATCAGTTTATTCTTAATGCTGAATTGAATTATTTTTGTTAGCATAGCTAAAATTAAAGTTTGTTTTTCCACAGAAAAAGCTGTCGAAAAATGAAACAATGGAATTGTTTGTAACCGTCCCGAAGCCTGGAACAGTAAACGAAGACCTCAAAAGATTTGGAACTAAAGTGTTTCCAAATAGGGCCTATTTAGTTACGCAAATTTTGGGGGTTGGAAAATAGAAACCTTTTCCAAAGAAGAATATAAGTTTTGATAATAAAACGTGTGGGAATTGTGAATGTACACTTCCGCTTTTAAAATTGGAATTTCATAAGGTATAAGAAGGATATCTGTCATCGCATGATGGCAAGAAATATGCTGAAAAGGAAGCTCTTCGTGTTCCTGCTCCTCCTCGTTGTGATTTTTTTGATGTTCAGCTTTTAGGGAACCGTAATGCTTTTCAAAAAAGGTGGAAAAATCGTCGCCGTAATTTTCAGAATGATATTCCGCTTGCTGCACTAAACGTCCTAGAAGAAAAATATCAGTCATACCCATGCCTGCGCTTTGAAAAAAAACGAAGAATGAAAGTAATATGGCGATAATTGTTTTCATGAAAAATCAAAAATAGATAAAAAATTCAGAATAAAGACTGATTAATATCAACCTAATATCCTATTTCACGGGTTCCTCCATGTCCGCCGGCAACAATGAACATTATCTTAATGCTCAAATAGATAAACTTAAAAAATTGCACGATGGGGTTCATCATAAAAAATCGTTTGGTATTTGAAATTCTTTTGGTCATTACGAACTATTTAATGTTGTTTTTAAATTTATTGATAGTCCATTTAAGGAAATAATAATAAGCTATCCTTTACGGCTGTGGTATAGATTTATTCTGGAATTAAATACCAAAAAGGCTTCATTTTGGCCTTATAAATAAATGCATAATGCAGCATGAGTTTTAACCAATGACCTGCCAATCCAATCTCCCCAAAGGTCCTATCTAACGCCCTGCCTTGAGTATCGGGATATTTAATATAGTCTGGCACAATTGGAAATGTGGTAATACTCACGCCACTTCCCTTTGTAGCTCCATATCCTGCCGAAGCGATACAGGCCGCTCCCATATTTCCCATTGAACCTTTATGGTGTCTCGATTCTTTTTTATTATTAATGCTATCTATAATATTATTTGCAACTAGCTTGGCTGTCATCCTCGATGGCATTCCCGTGCGCGGAGGCGAAGGAGTTATATCGGTGTCATTGGGACTTTTTCTATTACAATTTTTGCCATGTTCCAATGATTTTATAGTGCAATTTAACTGAGCCCCAAGGATTAATAAATGACCTAAGTCATATTGGATTGAGACCATATATAATCCAAAGATTAAATTATTTCAGTACCCAGGAAGTAACTTTTGTTACACAGAAGAAAAATATTGTATGAATTAAACCATTCGTCAACACGGAATTTTTAACTATGTACTAAATCATTTTTAGCAAACTATGGATAAACAATTACGATAAAACTAAAGCGAAATTATCTTGATACTATTTCTATAAAGTTGAATCTTTCCAAGTGATTCTAATTTTTTCAACAAACGCGAAACCACCACCCGAGAAGTGTGTAGCTCGTATGCAATCTCTTGATGCGTAGAATTGATCAAAGGATCATTCGTAACCTTCTGCTTGTTCTGTAGATATTTTACCAACCTCTCGTCCATGTTCAAGAAAGCAATACTGTCAATGGTTTCGAGCATTTCGGTGAGACGTTCATGATAGCTTTGAAACACAAAATTACGCCAGCTTTTATACTTGCCCGTCCACTCCTCCATTTTTTGGATGGGGATCATAATTAAGGTTGTATCAAGCTCCGCAATAGCGCGGATTTCACTCTTTTTTTGTCCTAAACAGCAGGTCATTGTCATGGCGCAGGTATCGCCACGTTCCAAAAAGTAGAGCAATAGTTCATCGCCATCATCATCTTCCCTTAAAATTTTTATCGCACCAGAAATCAGCAACGGCATTGACCGAACATAATCGCCAATTTCGATTAGTTTATCGCCTTCCTTTACTTCCCTTAAAGTGCTAACTTGGTTGATTTCTTCAATGAGTGCGTCTTCAAAAATATTAGTAAAATTTTCTTTTAAATTATTAAGCATGCAACAATTATTAAAGGTTGGTTTTTAAAAGAACGAAAGTACCAAATTTCAGCCAGAACTGTCATGTTTTTAGAACCTGTAAGGTCTTTTAACCGATGAGCGACCTGTAAACTACTATTATTATAGCTATATAGAAAGCGGTGAGATTGCTGATTTAGATAACAACTAGAACTTACATATTTTAAGTTGATTTATTTCTGCCATTAATCTCGTAATCGCTTTTGGCTATAGTTCATATCGCCTTTGTGTCATTGACTTAGCTCCTCTTTCGCTGTACTTTTATACTATTAAAAAAAGAGATAATCTAAAAACAAAATATCATGACAGAAGTACAGAAATTAGCAAGTTTCGTAAACGCTCGAAAATATTCAGATTTATCTGAAGCCGCTGTTCGGGAGTTAAAAATCAGACTACTTGATTCTTTGGGTTGTGCCATTGGTGCTCTTAAAGGAGAACCCGTAAAAATGGTAAAAGAACAATTGGACGACTTTGGTGAAAATCCACTCGCAACATTGATTGGTGGTAAAAAAAACGCTCCTGATAGAGCAGCATTTTACAACTCAACCTTAGTGCGTTATCTGGATTTTAACGATAGCTACTTAGCAAAAAATGAAACCTGCCATCCTTCAGATAATATAGGAAGTGTTTTGGCAGCAGCCGAATATGCAGATAAAAATGGAAAAGAATTCCTTACTGCACTGGCCATCGCTTATCAAGTTCAATGTAGATTAAGTGATGTAGCACCTGTAAGAGACAAAGGTTATGACCACACCGTTCAAGGTGCTTATGGAGCAGCAGCCGGAGCAGCTTATGCGCTCGCTCTGGAACAAGGCGAGAAGCTTGTTGGGGAAAATAAGGTGCAAGAATTGAAACAAAAATCCACGGCTATTGAAAGTTTTCATCCCGAAGTTCTTTTATCGGACATTTACAGACAAACAAAGTCAAAGAAGTCATCAAATGGGCCTCGTGCATAGAATCTATTGATCGATTGAAATTGGCTAAAAAATTACATGAGCAGTTACTCGAAGAAAACAGGACAATCGATTCCTACATTCAAGTAAATACTTCTTATGAAGAAAGTAAGTTTGGGGTTTCCCCCGAAAAAGCTTTGGAATTAATAAAGCAAGTTTTCACAATTAGAAACCATCAATATAAAAGGGCTGATGACTATTGGATTGTTTAGTTCAGAACCTGAAAAAGTGCGAAAATGTTTCCGTTTGTTAAAAACTATTCAAACTGAAGCCATGAAATTAAACTTACCTGGCGTTTCCTTGAAAGAACTTTCCATGGGAATGAGTGGGGATTTGGAAATTGCTATAGAAGAAGGAGCGACGATTGTGCGGGTTGGAACTGCAATTTTCGGAGCTCGGATATACCCAGACAGCTATTATTGGGATGAAACAAAATAGTAAAGCAAAGAGAGGTGTATCCATGTCAGGTTGTAATCCTTTAAAAACCTATCTGGAAAATAAACCGGGGTTTCAGTTATTCAAATAAAACCGAATTCGAAATTTTGTTTTTTGACAATAATCTTTTACTGTTTTTCCTCAGTCTGTGGGGGGTTATATTTTTGAATCCGATCCTTCCCCTCTTTCAAATCACTACAATTCGGACACACATGAACCACGCCGTCTTTAATTTGATACCCATCTATCTGTTTCCTTACGAAACCTTGAATAAGCATATAGGAATCCTCGTGGTTGTTTACATCAACCTGTTTATCCTTATATAATTTGCGAATTTTGTGATCATATTCCTGATAACCCCAGCACAGGGAACAGACTCTTTCCGGACATTCATTGACAGTTTCTTCTTCGGGCTTCTTGAAAAACTCCACTATTGTTTTAACGATATCCATGATACTTCATCTTTTTTATTACTTGTCGAAGTTAAGGATTTATATAAAAGAATGCAAGACATAGAAGGGGGTTTTTAGTTGTGAAATTGTTAAAAATTCACTCGCGGTTCAAGAAAAAATATCTTTGTAAAATACACTGCTTTTGGAACCGAGACAAAAGAACTCCAATCCTCAAGAATTTGAATATTCGATGACCTTAGGTAGCGAAGGCAGGAACGAAATAGAAGAAATAGTTAGGGCAATTACAACGACCATCGAATCGAATGAGAAAGAAGTATGAAAGAATGGATGCTATAAAAACTGGCACTGATTGAATCGGTAGGAATAACAATAGCTTGTTATTTTCTTTGGGAAATGCCATCGATAATGTAGTGAAACTTTACAACTATTCAGCCGTTTTTCGTAGTTTGTGCGTTTAATTTTCCAAAGTTGCCAAATGGAAGTTCAAACGGGAAGAGCCTTGCACTCTAATATTATTCGTTATACATTTTACTTTACCGGTCTGGTTTGTTTTGGACTGGGAGTGGCTGTTTCTGTTAAGGTGAAGTATTTGGGCTTACATCCATGGGACGTATTGAATATCGCATTATTTGAACATTTTGGTTTCAGTATCGGCACTTGGAGTATTATTGTGGGAATGGTTCTCATTGGTATTTCATTGCTTATCAGTAAAAAATATGTCAATATTGGGACATTTCTGAATGCTTTGCTCATTGGTCCCATAATGGATTTGTTTCTTTGGTTGGAAGTCTTGCCGGATGCGAGTAACAATTGGACGGACTATCTTTTGCTATTGCTGGGAATTGTGCTAATTGGCTTAGGCGGCGGTTTATATGTATCTGGAGGTGTAGGTGCTGGACCGCGTGACGGATTCATGCTTTCTATTTCAGAACGAACGGGATTGTCAGTGGTTAAAGCGCGAATCTTGGTCGAAAGCATCGTATTAGCGATCGGATTTCTTCTGGGCGGTCCGGTTTTTTGGGTGACTTTTATCTATACGTTAATATTGAGTCCAATTTTTCAGTTTTCACTAAAATTCTTCACGCACTTGCGATCACAATTGGAGGGAAAACCGTGCGAAAAATGCCATTAGCAAGGTTTCCTAAATTTATGAAAAGCTTATTCATATTTCAACCATTGCTTCACATCTGATTTTGAAAACCGGAGAAGCATTTCCCCCTGTGCATAAGCCGCTGCTTCATACGGATTGTAAATAAGAACCACTTCATTCTCCAAAATGGCAATGTTTTTGGGAAGCGAAAATTTATCATTTTCGAAGAAAAGTCCCGTAGAGTTAATGGAATCGTTCGCAGGAATTTCATATTTTTCCCTAAATTTTTTCTCCGCATAATTTGTAAAACCCGAAACGTCCCTAAACAGATCTTTTGGTTTCAAAAGCTGGCCGGTTTCCAACGAAAATGTGCTGAAATTAATCGCTTGATATCCATGCGCGCCACCAGTGAAAAGATAGTGCTTGGTTTTTATCACAATAATTTCTTCGGAAAGGTACGCGATTTCTTCGGTGATACGAACTTCATAACCCGCCGGGAATTTGGGATAATCTGCTCGAAAATCTTGGTAATCAGCAATGAAATTTTCCAGTGCTTCTTTAAACGAGGAAGGTATTGGATGGTCTGGATCATTCGCGAGAAATCCGATTTGAATTTTCTCCAAATTTTTATTGATTTTTGCTGAAATCTGCTGTTTTCCTTCGGCCACGAGATAATCAATCTCAATTTCCGGGCACTTGTTATCTTTGCAGGTCTCGAAATCTTCGGCAGAAAATTCACTCGTGGAAAAACTGATTTCAGCGGATTTGTCTTCGCCACAGGAAATTAATAAAGCGAGAACAACAAAAATTAAAATCTTTTTCATAGTTTAAACGATAGGTGCAATAAAAATTAAAGATAGTTTCCATTTTTGGAAAACCCAAACCGAATGCTACATTTGTGCTTTATAGGAAACCCGAAAAATTAAAAATACAAAAAATATGAAATTCAACACGAAAACAATTCATGGCGGACAGGAAAATGTGGATCCAGCATACAATGCGATAATGCCGCCAATTTATCAAACATCCACTTATTCGCAATCCACGCCCGGCGGACACAAAGGTTTTGAATACTCGCGATCTGGAAATCCGACGCGGACCATGTTGGAAAAATCCTTGGCGAGCATCGAAAATGGGAAATTCGGACTGGCTTTTGGTTCTGGACTCGCGGCGATCGATGCGGTCATGAAATTGCTGAAACCCGGCGATGAGGTGCTTTCCACCAGTGATTTATATGGTGGTACCTATCGGTTGTTCACGAAGATATTTGAGGGTTTTGGTATCAAATTCCGCTTCATCGGAATGGAAAACGTGAATGATATTGAGAAACATATTGCCAAAAACACCAAATTGATTTGGGTGGAAACCCCTACAAACCCGATGATGAACATTATCGATATTGAAGAGGTTTCAAAAATTGCAAAAAGAAACCAACTTCTGCTTGCGGTGGACAATACTTTTGCGACCCCTTATTTGCAAAAACCATTGGATTTGGGAGCCGATATAGTAATGCACAGCGCTACCAAATATTTGAACGGCCACAGCGATGTGGTGATGGGCGCATTGATCGTGAAAGACGAATCCCTAGCCGAAAAATTGTACTTCATACAAAATGCAAGCGGTGCTATTTGCGGGCCCCAAGATAGTTTTTTGGTGTTACGCGGAATAAAAACCCTTCACATCCGAATGCAGCGGCATTGCGAGAATGGCAAAGCCGTAGCCGAATTTTTGGCGAACCATCCGAAAGTTGAAAAGGTTTATTGGCCGGGATTAAAAAATCATCCGAACCACGAGATCGCCAAAAAACAAATGAACGATTTTGGCGGAATGCTTTCTTTTACCGTCAAAGGAAATTCCATGGCCGATGCCGTTAAAGTCGTGGAAAAATTGAAAATATTCACTTTGGCAGAATCTTTGGGGGGCGTGGAATCCTTGGCTGGTCATCCGGCGAGCATGACTCATGCATCCATTCCAAAAGAGGAACGCGAGAAAACAGGGGTGGTAGATTCCTTGATTCGGTTGAGTGTCGGAATTGAAGATGAAAGTGATTTGATCCAAGATTTGGAACAAGCATTAAGCTGAAAGAACCTTAAATACTGATTTTATGCCTGATTCTAAAAGAGAAGAATAAATCTTGTCTTTTCAAAGATGGGTCAAATGCAAGACATTGGAGCTTTGGGTTATAACAAGCGATCAGTTGAAGTTTTCTATTTGACACCGTTATTTTTGCATTTAGATTTCCAACTCAAATGCAAAGCCCCAAAAGCATAATACAAATTGGAAAAAAATGAAGTACACATTATTAGTATTAGGAATACTTTCAATCAATACTTCATTAGGACAGAATCTTTATCCAGAAAAATTTGACGACTGTAAGTTAAGTAGATTTTGTTTGGATTGTGGAGACACAAAAGCACAACTGCCACAGACCTTCATTAAAGATTTTATTTCAAATCTTGACGAAAAGTCATTGAATAAAATAAGTGGAGATATTGAAGTGCAAATCTTAATAGATTCATTAGGAAATCCTTGTCTTTTAAGTGCGAAGAACAGCACAAACATCAAATCCAAGAAACTGAATCTACAGAAAGCAATTAATCAAACCGAAAAATGGTCACCTGCAATAAGTAAAGGAGAATCAGTCCAAGCTTCGGTCTCACTATTATTAAAATTTTCAAATGGTAAGCTTTCAATTCGGCGAAGAGAATTTGATTTTAAGAAAAACACCAATTTTAAATCTGTTGGAACACCTGATGTAAAGGGAACTAAAGACTCTAAGCTTTCCGAAAATTGGACAGTTTTTAATCAACACAACTCGAAGCTTCCATCGGATATGTCAAGAGCCGCCGCAACAGACAATGATGGAATCCTTTGGTTCGGAACAGACAATGGCCTTGTTAGAATGATTGATGGAAAAATGGAAGTGTTTAACACAAAAAACTCTTCTCTCAAAGCGGAGATGTACAACGAAAACCGGACTGTTTCAATTCGAGATATTTCAGTAGATAAAGAAAATAATAAGTGGCTAATCGCAAGTTGGGACGTTTACAAATTTGACGGTAAAAACTGGACTGTTTATGATTCTTTAAATTCACCCATAAGTTGGGCAAGAAAAATATTTGTTGATAACACAAATAATATTTGGTTTACCTCGTGGGACGGAATTTCTAAATATGACGGAAATAAATGGTCGGTAATTGATACAACTAATTCAAAGTTACCTTCCAATAAAACGCTTGGAGTTTTTGTTGATAGTGAAGAAAGAGTTTGGATTGGGACCTTTGACGGGAATATTAGGATTGATAAAACTGAAACAGTTGAGTTTAATAATTCAAACTCACCATTGAAAGAAGGTTCTATTTCGAAAATGTTTGAAGACAAGAATGGAAACCTTTGGTTTGACTTATACAATGATGATGATAAATCGAAAGCAGGAATATTTGTTCTAAAAGTAGATGGACAATGGGAATCGGTAAAACCAAAAAATTCTGAATTATTTACAAAAAACAGTATTAATGATTTCTTTTTAGACGAAGAGAAAAACATTCTGTGGATTGCATTAAATAGTGTTGGTATAATAAGGTATGATATTGCTAACGACAAATGGGAAACATACACAAACGAAAATTCCAATGTGCCAAGTATTCATGTAATGCAATTTGCAAAAGATAAAGACGGAACGATTTGGGCAGCAACATTTGCGGGAATAATTAAATTAAACAAAGAATAATGCGTCTAACATTATAAGCGATAACGCGAGCTAAACATTACGGCGGATTGAAAGGAAAGTACTTAAACTTCCCGCCCAAATGCAAAGCCCCAAAACGATATTCAACGGGAATAGTTTTTTTATTTAAAAAAATCAGCGGGAATCGGCGAAATCTGCGAGAACTGAAAACATCAAAAACATTTGGGGCAGGATTGGACTAAAACCCATAATTTTGCGTTTCTTTTATGATGAAACAGCTATTCTTATTTTTTCTTCTTTTCCCGGTAATCGGTTTTTCCCAAGATTTTTCGGATAATTGGGAAGCATTTTTTTCTTATTATAAAATTCAGGATATTAGTTATTCCAATGGTCGTGTCTATGCTGCCGCAGAAAATGCCATTTTCGTTTATCAAATTGGCGGCATCGTGACAAAAAAGATTTCTTCCATCAACGGTTTGTCGGGGGAAAGTATCTCAGAAATACACTATTCCAGCCAGTATGGTCTTTT
The DNA here is from genome assembly GCA_041689995.1 of Flavobacteriaceae bacterium. Classification (GTDB taxonomy): domain Bacteria; phylum Bacteroidota; class Bacteroidia; order Flavobacteriales; family Flavobacteriaceae; genus DASSWG01. The sequence continues at coordinate 15,479 of JBDNFD010000112.1, forward strand.
GTTGATCGGTTATAAAAATGGGCTTATTGAAATTGTTCCCGATAATAACGAAGAAGTTTTGTCCGTGATCGATATTCTCGATAAACCAACCATTTCACCCGATGAGAAAGTCATTAACCACTTTTATGAACGAGAAGGAAAAGTATATATTTCCACCAATTACGGAATTTCGGTTTATGATCTGGAAAACAGGGAATTTGGGGAAACATTTTTTATTGGCGACAATGGTGCCCATCTCCGTGTTTCGCAAGTTGCTGTTTTGGGGAGCTTTATTTATGCGGCCACTGCTCACGGGGTAAGACGGGCAATGTTGGATGATCCAAATTTGGTGGATTTCAGTCGTTGGGAAACCATTGCTACCGGAAACTGGTTCGGAATTGTTTCTTTCCAAAATAAAATTTATGCGGCAAAAACAGGAAACTCGTTGAATAGGCTGGACGGGAACACCTTTCAAGTATTACGCGTATATGATAGCCGAATTCTTGATCTTAGGGCTTCTGATGAGGTTTTGATCGCGACTACTTCCAATGAAGTCCACGTATTTGACCAAGAATTGTCCGAAATTGGCACGGTGGATAATATTCCCGATACGACGCTTGATTTAAGTTCGGCATATTACTTTGGAAATATCTTTTTTCTGGGCGATACCGAATTGGGGCTTTTACAAGTTGAAGCCGCCTCGCCGTCGCAATACAAGGCTGTAAGTCCGAATGGACCATTGTTGAACGATGTTTTTGATATGGCGGTTTCCCCGAATGAATTGTGGGTCGTATATGGCAGTTATGATATTACTTTTAACGCATATCCTCTTAACGAACGCGGATTGAGCCACTTGTATGGCAATGAGTGGATTAATTTTCCCTATGAAATATTCCAAGCCAAAAATCTCGTCGATGTGTCTATAAATCCCTCCAATCCCGCGCAGGTTTTTATAAGCAGTTATTTTAGTGGTTTATTGGAATTTGAAGATGGCGAATTTGTGAAACTCTACAATGAAACCAATAGTGGTTTGGAACCCACACCATTGAACGCGGCGGTTGACATCAGAATTGGTGGCACGGCCTTTGACCGACAAGGAAATCTTTATCTTACAAATGGTTTGGTTGATAATCCTCTAAAAAAGCTTTCCCAAAGTGGACAAATTCAAGATATTGATATATCTAATGCTTTCTTGGAACCACTTTCCAGCGGTGTGGGTGAAATGGTGATCGATGATAGCGGAAATATTTTCTTTGCGACCTACAAATCCGGAATTATGGCTTATAGTCCATCCATGAATAAAGCTATAAATATTGATAGCAGCACACCAGGAGTGGATTTGCCAGAAGATTATTTTTCCAATCCAAAAATTTCCGCCCTAACCTTGGACAATAATAATCGGCTTTGGATCGGTACCGAACACGGAATTCGGGTACTTTACGGCCCTTCTGGGGTTTTCCAAGAAAATGCGAACATCAACGTGAAACCTATTATCTTTCTGGAAGACGATGTGGCACAAGAACTTCTCTTTGAACAATATATTACCGATATCGCCGTGGACGGAGCCAATAATAAATGGATTTCCACCACCGATTCCGGAATCTTTTATGTCTCGGAAAATGGTCAGAAGACCTTTCAGCATTTTACCAAAGATAATTCCCCGCTGCCTTCCAATACTGTGAACAGCGTAGAAATAGATGCCGTTTCGGGAAAAGTATATATGGGAACCGCAAACGGACTGGTCGCTTTTAAAAGTAAGGTGCTTAAAGGAGGGGAAACACTTGAAGATGCCTATGTTTATCCAAATCCTGTTCGTCCCGGATTTAACGGTTTGGTTACCATTGCAAAACTTACTGAAAACGCCAATGTGAAAATTACCGATATCACCGGAAACTTGGTTTATGAAGTTGTTTCCAAAGGCGGAAGCGTGCAGTGGGACACTAGGGCTTTTGGAAAACACAAAGTTGCTTCGGGCGTGTATTTGGTTTTGATAACCGGGGTAGATGCCTTGGAAACCAAAATTAAAAAAATAATGATTATCCGCTGATGTCCCCTAAATTTGCACTTCCCGAAGGATTCGTGACCACCAAAGCTATCGTGATTTCTTCCTTGAAATATTCCGAAGCCGACCTGATCGTAAGATGTTTTACCGAGAGTCATGGTCTGAGATCCTATTTGCTCCGAAATATTTTAAAATCGAAAAAAGGAAAATTGCGAGCGTCTATGTTTCAAGTGCTTACACAGCTTGAAATCGTGGTGAAACATCGCGATAAAAAGAGTTTGCAGAGTATTCGGGAAGCAAAAATCAGCCATCATTATAAGAATTTGCATACCGATGTTTATAAAACCTCCATGGTTCTTTTTCTTTCTGAAATACTGAAGAATTCTATTCAGGTGGAGGAAACAGATCGGGCATTGTTCGATTTTTTGGAGAAGAGTTTCATCTATTTGGACCAAGCGGAAAATTTCGCCAATTTTCATATTTTATTTTTATTGAAACTCACAAAATACCTCGGGTTTTATCCAGATAATACACAAGCGGGGCGAGCATATTTCAATCTATTGGAAGGAATTTTCCAAGAAGAAGAAACTGAAATATATTGTCTAAAAAAGGCGGATTCCGAACTTCTGAAATCCTTGTTGATAATTGATTTTGACCAAGCATCTCAATTAAAGCTGAATCGAAATCAACGCTCCCATTTCCTCGAATTATTGCTGCTATATTACGATTTACATCTTTCCGGTTTCCGAAAACCGAAATCATTGGAAGTACTGCAACAACTATTCGATTAAATCTCATTCCTGCAAGGTCTTTTTTTGACCTTGTAGGTCTTTAAATTCTATTTTCATCACACCTTACAAGGTTGTCAATATCTTGCGAGAAGTTCATTTTCATCACACCTACAGGGTTTTGGAAACCTTGCGGGATCTTTTTTTTTAAACCTAACAGGTTTTGGAAACCTGTTAGGTTTGGTCAAAAGTTTCTGAAAGCTTGCACGGATAATTTCAGCTTTTTTTAATTGAATTTCCATTCATCGATTTTATCTTTGCACCGGAATGAACAAAATTGCTATTGCCAAACTATTTTCACGGTCCCCACAACTTCGGGAACTGCAGGAAATCCTTGCTTCTTCCGAAAAGAAATCATCCAAAATCCAACTGAAAGACCTTGTTGGTTCCTCCCTTTCTTTTGTGGTTTCCGAAGCTTTTCGTCCCGATAATTCAGAAGAAAAACCTTTTCTTTTGATTTTTAACGACAAGGAAGAGGCAGCCTATTATTTGAATGATTTGGAACAGCTGTTGGGTGAAAAAAAAGTGCTTTTCTACCCGGGAAGTTACCGCCGGCCATATCAATTGGATGAAACCGACAATGCGAACGTGTTGCTACGTTCCGAAGTTTTGAACCGAATTTCTTCCAGAAAAAAGCCGGTTCTAATCGTTACCTATCCCGATGCGCTTTTTGAAAAAGTGGTTACCCGAAAGGAATTGGAAAAAAATACGCTGAAAATTTCTATTGGTGATCAGTTTTCCATTGATTTTCTAAATGAAGTTCTGTTTGAATATAATTTCGAACGGGTCGATTTTGTCTCGGAACCTGGAGAATTTTCTGTTCGTGGCGGAATTATTGACGTATTTTCCTTCAGTAATGACGTTCCATTTCGTATCGAATTTTTTGGCGATGAGGTGGAAAGTATCCGCAGTTTTGATGTAGAAACCCAACTTTCCACCGAAAAAATTAAAAAAATTTCGGTGATGCCAAATGTGGAAAACAAGCGTTTGGAGGAAGTTCGGGAAAGTTTTTTAGAGTATGTATCCGCTAAAACGGTGATATTTCTAAAAGATTTTGATTTCATGGCAGGCGTGATTGATAAATTGTTCACCAAAGCTGAAGTGGCTTTCCGAAGTCTTTCGGAAGAAATAAAACACAACAAACCGGAAGAATTATTCTGCCATTCCGAAGAATTAAAAAAACAACTTTCCGCGTTTTCAATTGTTGAGTTCGGAACTTCCCCTCAATGGGGGGACCGAGGGGGACAAATCATATTTCATACCAAGCCTCAACCTTCTTTTAATAAACAATTCGGGTTGCTGATCGATGATTTGATCACCAAAAGCGAAAACGGCTATAAAAATTATATTTTTTGCGCCACCGAGCAACAAGCAAAACGCTTTCATGATATTTTTGATCCCGAAAACTCGGTGGAGCGCGAAGTGAATTACCAAACCGTGGTTTTGCCGCTTTTTGAAGGTTTTATTTCGGAAGATTTGAAAATGCTTTGTTATACCGATCATCAAATTTTTGAACGTTATCATAAATTCCACCTGAAAAATGGATATGCCAAAAAACAGGCAATTACTTTAAAGGAACTCACAAATCTGGAAATGGGCGATTACGTGACACACATTGATCACGGAATCGGCAAATTTGGTGGTTTACAAAAAATCGATGTCGAAGGAAATAAACAAGAAGCCATAAAACTGATTTATGGCGATCGCGATATTCTGTATTTGAGCATTCATTCATTGCATAAAATTTCCAAATACAACGGAAAAGATGGAAAACCGCCAAAAATATACAAACTTGGAAGTGGCGCTTGGAAGAAACTGAAACAAAAAACCAAAGCCCGCGTCAAGCATATTGCGTTCAATTTGATTGAATTATACGCCAAACGTCGAAATCAAGAAGGTTTTCAATATGGACCGGACAGCTATTTACAAAACGAACTGGAAGCTTCGTTTTTGTACGAGGACACGCCAGACCAGAGCACGGCTACCGAAGCCGTGAAAACCGATATGGAAAGCCAGCGTCCGATGGATCGTTTGGTTTGTGGCGATGTAGGTTTCGGAAAAACCGAAGTGGCGATTCGCGCGGCTTTCAAAGCGGTGGATAACGGAAAACAAGTAGCCGTTTTGGTGCCAACCACTATTTTGGCATTTCAGCATCACAAAACCTTTTCCGAACGATTAAAAGATTTTCCCGTAACGGTCGATTATTTGAACCGATTTCGAACCGCCAAAGAACGGCGCCAAACCCTAGAAGAACTCGCCAATGGAAAAGTGGACATTGTGATCGGCACGCACCAATTGGTGAGTAAAACGGTGAAATTTAAAGATTTAGGCTTGTTGATCGTCGACGAAGAACAAAAATTTGGCGTGGCCGTGAAAGACAAATTGAAAACTATCAAAGAAAACGTAGATACGCTTACATTGACCGCAACGCCAATTCCGCGGACTTTGCAATTCAGTTTGATGGCCGCGCGTGATTTATCGACCATTACCACGCCACCACCCAACCGATATCCGATCGAAACCCATGTGATTCGTTTTTCGGAAGAAATCATTCGCGATGCGATTTCCTATGAAATTCAACGTGGCGGACAAGTTTTTTTCATTCATAACCGCATTGAAAATATCAAAGAAGTCGCGGGGATGATCCAGCGCTTGGTGCCGGACGCAAAAATCGGGATCGGCCACGGACAAATGGAAGGAAAAAAATTGGAAAACCTGATGCTTTCTTTTATGAACGGTGAATTTGATGTCTTGGTTTCCACAACCATTGTAGAAAGCGGTTTGGACGTGACCAATGCGAACACGATCTTCATCAACAACGCCAATAATTTCGGGTTGTCCGATTTACATCAAATGCGTGGTCGCGTTGGCAGGAGCAACAAAAAAGCCTTTTGTTATTTCATCACGCCACCATTTTCGGCGATTACCGACGATGCGCGAAAACGCATCACCGCTTTAGAGCAATTTTCGGAACTCGGCAGCGGAATCAACATTGCGATGAAAGATTTGGAAATCCGAGGTGCGGGCGATTTATTGGGTGGCGAACAAAGTGGGTTTATCAATGAAATTGGGTTCGAAACTTACCAAAAAATCCTGAACGAAGCCATTGAGGAATTGAAGGAAAATGAGTTTGCGGAAATTTATGAAGAACATCTTTCGACAGGCTCAGGAGCAGAAAAAAACTATGTGAAAGAAGTTCAAATTGATACGGATTTTGAATTGCTTTTCCCTGATGATTATATCAATAATATCACGGAACGCTTGAATTTGTACACCAAACTCAACGATCTGAAAACCGAAAAAGAGCTGCAACAATATGAAGCGGAATTAATAGACCGTTTCGGAGAATTACCTGTTCAAGCGATAGATTTATTGAACAGCGTTCGCCTGAAATGGATCGCACAGAATGTAGGTTTGGAAAAAATTGTGCTGAAGAAAGGAAAATTGATTGGATATTTTATTGGCGATCAACAATCAAAATTTTACCAAAGCGAAACCTTTACAAAAATTCTTCAATTTGTGCAAACTCATTCACAAACCTGCACAATGAAGGAAAAGAAAACCCGAAACGGATTGCGCTTATTATTGATTTTTGAAAAAATGGGTTCGGTTCAAAAAGGTCTACAATGTCTTAGGGGATTTGAGTGCGAGGAAGTGTGAATTGGAAAATGGTTGAAATAATAAGGGGATAAAATAATATGCTTGTCCGCAAAGACACCTAAAGTTCGTTCCATCGATGCCGAGCACCTGCTATTAGTAGTCTTTCCATCGTTTGAGCCCCAAAGTACCTTCTGTTAAACTTGTAACAGAACTCATTGAGGTAATTCTGCAGAAAGT
>JBDNFD010000113.1:0-14841 GCA_041689995.1 Flavobacteriaceae bacterium
AGCAATGCATCGTCTATTCCCGTGGAAAAGGTGGTCCCATCAGAAGTAAACCCCAATAAAAGATGGTGATCGTCGGGTAGCACCGGGTTTATACTTGCCGTGCTTGAGGCCCAAAATCCATTAAAGTCGGTGTACACACCCGTTACTTGCGCATTTGCGGAGCCACCGAGGAGGGCGGAGAGTATAAGAAAAAAAGTAAAATTCTTTATCATGATCAATGTGTTTTTAAACTACCGTGGTTTTATTTCAGCATTATTCAAAAAGAACATTCGATGTCCATTTCAAATAACCGTCAAAGGTAGTAAAATTTCAATTCAGTTTGAAAAAAAAAGCAATTTTATTTTTGCTGTTCATTTTTCTATTTATACCAAAAACCACACACTACTACTTTATGATCAATTTTTCTGTAAATTTATTAGCATTCTGTTCGAGTTCCACCACATACACACCAGAGGTTAGATTTGCTATTCCCACTTTCAACTGATTGTCCGCGCCCATTTTTTCTTTTGAAGCATATACTCTTTGCCCCAATATGTTGTACACTGAAATTTCCACCTCTTTCCCTGCAAGTCCAGGTATGGAAACATAGAAATTTCCATCCACCACCGGATTGGGATAAACCGAGAAAGTATCCATTACATTTGCGTCAACAGACAATTCACCCACATTGAAAGTGATTGAAAAACGATCTGGCGCGATGCTTTCAGAAATATTTTGATCTATTTCAAAATCGATCAGCGAAATTCCATTTGGAAGTGCGGTATCGGTATTCAAAAATGCATCGTGCAAATAAGGGGTTACATTGTTCGCAAAATTTGCGGTTTCTACTTTTAACGTATAAGTATTTGTTCGGTATTGATTGACGAACAGCGGAATAATTTCGCCATCAAGCGGCAAAGCCCGTTTTTCAATCGCCAAATAATTGGTTCCATTGACCGAGCAGAAATTTTCATCCAGGTTCCCCAATTTGGCTGCATCGTTCAACAAAACTTCGTTGCTTTCACCTTCCGCAAAGGCGAGCAAAACCCCATCAACCACGCTACCGCCGTTGAGATAGGATTGGGCATCATATAATTGTAAATTGATGGTCGCCGCGGTTATTTCAGGTTTAAACATGTTGGTGAAATCGCCGTCCACCGCTTTATCGGTTTCCTGGAACAAGATAGCAGCCGTACCCGGTACAGCGGTTGTAACAAAAAATGCCTGTCCCGGTTGAAGAAATTGATTGGCTTGGGAATTTGTTACATTTGTAATGCCCCATTCCAAATCTACCGTCACAAAAGATCCGCGCGTACTGGTGTGTGGATCCCAAACGTAATAGTGATTAGGATTCAAATTATTCGAATTTGCAAGCACATCGTTCATATCCACAATAGCCTGATAGGGATTTCCTAAAAAATTGTATGCACCTGCATTTTGGTTCGCATCAACCGATTTATTTCCGACGGCAAGTGTTCCCGTCGAGCGCAAGATGGTGAATGTTGGGTCGGTTTCGTTGTCGGTCACGTCCACACTTCGATCCCCGCGCACCATTAATCGATAGCATGAACCGGCGACCAATGGAAGTACATCCGTATTGGCGATCGGGCTCCAAATTTGGCTGGCATTGTCGTAAAGGAACAAGGAAGGATTTCCGGAAGGGGTAAAATCGAGGCCATCCGTTTGATCGGGATTGGTGCCAACTCCAGTGATATGGGTTCCGTAACCCGGATTAGGATTGTCGGTATAACTTGTTGCGCCTTCTTGCCAGCTGTCATGAATGCTTGTAGTGGTGGTTACCGATGGGGACATAAAACGAAAAGCGCGCAAGGGCGGAATACAACGTTCCACGGTTACATCCCCATTAACACTTCCACTTATTACCGGTGCGAGAATAGCTGATTTCTCACCGGTACATTTAAAGGTAAGCACTTTATTGTTGACATTCAACTCGCCGTCAGTGAGGGTTAGCATACCTGTAATATCCAAGTTTCCTCCCAATTTCACTCCAGTGCCCGAATTCTCGATACTTAAATTATTTATCGTATTATTCTGAAAAATCCCGTCGGGAATAATTTGCTCAGCCCCGCCTTTAAATAGAACGGTGGCGCCTTCTCCATTTGCAATTATTTTTCCATTGCCGTTCATGTTCACATTTCCGGTAATGGTGAGTTGTTGGCCGCCGAGGTTCATATTTTCGAATGTACTGTTGTCGATGTTTTGAACAATGACCTCTTCGACCTCTTCGGTAAGTTCCAATCCATGTGTGACAGAGGTTGCATAGCGCAAATTGAAATTCGCGCCAGGGGCAGGATATTCGCCAATTCCGTTGTATTCCCAATTTCCGCTATCGTTCCAATTTGAACTTACCGCACCTGTCCAAACCACAAAATCTTTTGTGAAACGTTTCTTGTGGAAGGGATCCGTCACGGAAAAGCCAAGTGGGTTCCGCACACCATCGGTACCAGTTGGATTCGCCGAATAATAACTTTCATAACCCTTTACCCACAACACCCAGTTTGCCATTTCTGAGATGGGGTTGTTGGTGGTAATGATCACAATATTTTTACTACTTCCTTCAAATACAGGATTTGCCGAAATAGAATCCAATAACGTCGCATTCGGTTCGATGCCATTTTTGATTTGATAATTACTTGCTAACTCCGCAGAAGTTGCCGTTAAGTCTTGATTGAAAACCGCCCTCAACGTATGTGAATCCACCACTTCCAGATCTACAAGATAAGGATATGGGGAAACGATATTTTCCGATCCTTGTAATTCATTAATGACATTCAAATTGTATTTGTTGGAAACCTGAAAGTTTCCATAAGCGTGCATATCATTTTCAACGATAACATCAATATTTGATGTAATGCTGGCATTCTCAGCGAGAATCAAATTGTAAAAAGTTACTTCGCGATTATTGTTTTGGTGGGTAATATCAATATTCCCATTAAGCGTCACAGTACTGGTGCCGGCCTTAAAATCCTGCCCACCGCTGAATTCAATATCCCCTTGAAGTTCCATGGTTCCGGTACCGCCCCTGAAAATTCCACCAGCAGCAAATGCAGATTCACCCGAAATGGTCAAGTCGCCTTGTTCCAAATAGAACTCCAACTCCCCACTTCCGTCCAAAAGAAAATTCTCTCCCACATTGATGGTTCCAGAGCCCGCACGAAAAACAGTTGAATTGCCCACCGACATATTCCCGCTAACATCCAAAGTTGCTTGGTTCAGAAAGAAATCAAAATCTCCAATTGCTGTAAAATCTTCAGAAATAGTTATCGCGCCGGAGGTAATATGGAATTGTTCCGTATCGAACAAAGCCGAGCCATAAACATTCAGACCGGAATTGTTTAAATTTACGATTCCATCGCCGCCATCAACCAAAAAATCGGCGGGGGCAGTTGGCGTTCCTACGGTAATGTTACCAGATTGTGCGTTGAGATAATTTGTAACCTTCAAGCCGCCCGATGCAACCAAGGAACCGTTTTCAATGGAAATTTGTCCAAGAACATCCACATAATTATCAACGGTCACGTTTCCGTTTCCAATATCGAAAGTAATGTCCATTGGGTTGTCACTATTGGACATTGAAAGCGTTTCCATGCTCACTGCTACATCATCTTCCACTTTTACTTCATAAGCACGACCGAAGCCCGTCATCTGTAATTTCTTGAAATTGGTATTGGAAAATATGACCGGATCAGGCTTGGAAGGAGAAAACAATCCAATCACAGCGGTTTTGTTCATGTTTGGAACACCGTTGTTCCAATTGTCAGAATCCGACCAAACATTGCTAACATTTCCAGTCCATTTGGTAGTTTGGGCTATTGTTTGATTAATTGTGTTAGAACCTGAAAGAGTTACTGCATCACCCATAGCAAGTAATCTACCATCTATAGTTGAACCAGTATTCATAGTAATTGAGGTATAGGCTAAAATATTTCCTTTAAATGTAGTATTGTTGCCTATAGTTGCTGAACTACCCACTTGCCAGGTTATATTTTTAGCCTGAGCACCGTTAGCAAGAATAACATTTCCACCAACACCACCAAATGTTGTAATAGCTGAAGCTATCTGGAAAATCCATCTTGCATTCGGATCGCCTTGAGCATCTAACGTTAAATCGCCAGCTTGTATAAAAAGAAGAGCTGACTTATAGATACCGGAGTATAGTGTAAGACCTCCTTGGTCACCTGCAATTGTTACTGGCGCAGGGCTAGAAGCCCCTTCGGCAGCAAGATAAGCAGATAATAGGTCTGATTTTGCTTGAGCTAGCATTATTCCAACTTCAGGAGAATCATCAGAACCATAAATGGATCCATTTACTACTATTGAAGGAGGAAATCCAGTAATTGAAGCTCGAATACCAGGGTGTATTCCTATATTCGTATTATTAATAGAGCTGGAGGTAGCGGTTATGGCAGTTCCAGCCAATATTCCAAAGTCGGCAGCCGAATTAAGGTCTATTGCTGGTGGACCTGAAACTACGGCACAGTCAATACTAATTGTATTAAAAGCAATACAATTAGCTGTAGTGGTTGATCGGCCTGATCCGGTTCTGTAATTAGCATCTATATTCCAATGAACAACACCAGTTCCATTTCCTATAAATGTTGTATTCTCTAAGTTTGCATTAGTTTCAATTCCATATGAATATCCTATCACTGATAGTAATAATCCACATAGAATAAGAGCAATTCTTTTCATAACGTTATCGTTTTAAAATTAAATCAGTAATTCTGTTTTTTAATAAATAATCCAATAGGTATAATCGCTTAAGACGCACAAATTCCGAGAATTTCTTGAAATTGGTATTGGAAAATATGACCGGATCAGGCTTGGAAGGAGAAAACCATCCAATCACAGCGGTTTTGTTCATGTTTGGAACACCGTTGTTCCAATTGCCAGAATCCGACCAAACATTGCTAACATTTCCAGTCCATTTGGTAGTTTGGGCTGAGAGCGTCGCAACGCCACCAAAAAATAAAATTGCCACTAAAATAAAAAAAGTAACTTTCTTCATGACGTCTTGTATTTTTTATATATTGCATCTTCAAATACGATCTTGGAATTCCATTCTTCTTTCAATTCTGTCAATCTGTAAAACGTCCGCAAAATTACCTTAAGCCAATTTTATAAGTAACTACCCGTTGGGGTGATTTTTTGTAATACGGAAAGTGGCTTGCGTAAAAAACAAATTCAACAAAAAGAAAGGACTTTCAGCAAAAGGGAAATTGTACCTTTAAGGAAACTATGTAGCGGCGGAAAAATGAATTTCAAGATATTGACATCCAAACTGCTTGAAGAATACACTCTTGCTGTGCGGGAATCACCGTTGGAAAAACTGGGCAATATCAAAAAGATCAATATTCCGGTCGATTATTTTCAGTTTTACAAGTCGGTATCTTCGGTCTATTCCTCAAAAATAGAAGGTGAAAACATTGAGTTTGATAGCTTTTTTAAGCACAAATTCTTAGAAATAAAATTCAAACCAGATTATACCGGGAGAGCTGATGATTTATATGCAGCCTACGATTTTATAGACAACCATCCCATCAGTCTTAAAAATATTCAACAAGCACATTCAATACTAACCTCCAATATCTTACCCAAAAGTCAACAAGGATTAATACGGACAAATCCGATGTTCGTAATAAACAGTGATGATCAAATTGATTATGTAGCAGCTGATCCAGAAATTGTTAAAACAGAAATTGAAAAACTATTTCACGACATTGAATTGCTCCATAATGCTGAATTGAGCCCATTTGGAATTTTCTATTATGCCGCTCAAATTCATTTGGTCTTTGTGAAAATCCATCTTTTTCAAGATGGAAACGGAAGAGCTGCAAGATTACTTGAAAAATGGTTTTTGATTTCAACAATTGGACAAAAAGCTGCCGCTGTACAGTTGGAAAAAAATTATTATAAAAATCTTAAGGACTATTACTTGAATATTCAAAAATTAGGACTTGAATATGAAAAACTGAATTATGGAAAAAGCTTGGATTTTCTATTGATGACGGTCAATGGAATAGAAACAGAATAAAAACAGCTTGGGAAATGTTCAAAATATATCAGCTATCGCCAGGGGTTTGAAGTTAGAAAAAGGATGATGAATCACCGCTTTTAATTCACCACTTTCTTGTAAAGATTGAAGAGTTCCGTTCTACTGTTCACCTGGAGTTTCCCGTAGATATTTTTGATATGGAATTTCACGGTGTTGGAACTAATTTGCAAACGTTTGGCCACTTGTTTGTTGGTGCGGCCTTCCTGAATATATTTCAAAACCTCCGTTTCGCGTTCTGTCAAAGTAGAAGTTGATACAGAAGGTTTGAAATAATCGATCACTTTTTTGGCGAGAAAAGGACTAATCGCAGCGCCTCCCTTCAAAACGTCCAACAAACTCTTTTTGATAATTGGCAAAGGCGTATCTTTCAATAAATAACCCGAAGCGCCAGCTTGCAAAGCCTGAAAAATATTTTCTTCATTCTCCAAAACCGTGAACATTACAATGTGCAAATTCGGGTTCTTTTGTTTGAGCAACCACGTGATTTCCATGCCGGATTTTCCGGGAAGGACAATATCGCAGAGTATAATATCCAAATCCCCGATTTTTTGCATCGGGATTTGCGCGGCACTTTCCACAGCAAAGCACAAATCGAATTCCTTCTGACCGGAAAAATAGAGGGACAACATTTCGCGAATGCCCTTCGTATCTTCAATTATGCCCAATTGTATCATACTTGCAAGAAACGATTTTTTTTTCAAATCACCTATTAAGATTTTGGCAACTAATCTGTATATAAATGTTTGTTTTACAATTGATAAATAAAAGCCAAGAACACCTATCCCGCAAGATCTATTTTTTGACCTTGTAGGTTTAGTTTACAGCTAAGAAATATACCTACAAGGTTTTTGAAACCTTGCAGGATACAAGGTTTTGTCACCTATTTTGATTGGTTCAACTCTATTTCAGAATCAAAATAATGCGCGTTCCAAGCTCCGAAGAAATGATCTCGAAACCGGCTTTAATTTTTTCCGCACGCATGCGCATGTTCTTCAATCCCTGACCAGAAACTTCCCCCGTTTTAATGCCGGTTCCATTGTCCGTTATGGTGATTTTAATTTGAGTGCGCAAAAATTCACATTCCAAACCTACTTTCGTTGTCGAAGCGTGTTTCGCTGCATTGTTCAGGGCTTCTTTGCAGATTAAATAGACACTCTGTTTGCTTTTTTGCGAAAGGGTTTTTGGGATAGCACCTTTCGATTCCAACGTAAAATCGATGTTTATATCCTCGAACAACAAATTGCCATATTCGCGCAAACGGAACAAAAGGCTTTCCCAATCGTCTTTTCTCGTGTCAATGGACCAGACCACGTCACGCATAGCTTGCACGGCTTCTTTGCTCGAAATTGCCATAGCTTTGGCAAAATCTTTCTGCATGGCTTCAGGCAGCTCGGTGGTTTCCATTATTTCGGCACGCATGGAAATGCCCGTCAGCAGTCCACCCACTTCGTCGTGAAGATCAGAAGAAATGGAAGTACGAAGGGCTTGTTCCTTTTTTATTTTTCTAATCCTGTTGAAATAATATGCCGAAATCAGCGCCAATAAAAACAGGAAGCCCAACAGTTTGAAACCCAAGGTCTGCAGAAAAAATTCTTTGGCAACGACCTGGAATTTCAGCGACTCAGCAATTTCTTTACCCGAAAAATAAAAAGCGGCAACTTCCAATTGATAAGTTCCGGGGGCCAAACTTTCAAAACGCACATGTCGTCCTTGTGTCAGTTGTATCCACGGATTGTCGTCAAGTCTATATTTGAAATTTGCGCCACCTGGGGAAAAACAAGTGCCCATCCCAAAATTCAATTGAAAAAACCGATTATTGGCCGGGAGAACAATCTTCGATCTATTTTTCAATTTTTTTCTGTCTCGAACCGTGATCAACTCTCGTTTATTTTCATCAAAAAAAGTCAAGGCAAGTGGCAGCATCTTGCAAGTACTTTCAAAAGTGCTTATTTCTTCAGGTTGAAAATAATTCAATCCATTCACCGTACCAATTAGCAGACCATTTTTGGTGGCCAATGCACTGTAGCGGTTCATCTCGTTACTCGAAAAACCATTCAAAGTGGAATAACGTTCGGTTTTTCCTGTTTTCAGATCTAAACTGATAATTCCGCTAAATGTATTGATACTGAGTTTATCTCCGTAAAAAATCAAACTTGCTACAGGAGCCTTTAATCCATCTTCATAAAGTAGGTCGAAATTCTTTGTTTGGGGGTCAATATGAAATACTTTCCCCGATTTCGTTCCAAGCAAAAAAGAACCATCTTCTTTCTTCAAAATGGTCGAAAAATAATTGTCCTCGGCTTCTTTTGAAGTTTTATAAATACGGCCCGTTTCGGTTTGTCCATCATAAATCAATAAGCCTTTATCGGTAGCGGCAAAAATTCGGTTTTCGGTGGTCGCGATCGCCAAAATACACAACGAATCATTTTTCAATAAACTTTTATGGGTTTTCGTAATGGTATTGAAGGCCATTAAGCCCAGGTTCATGGTTCCATAAACCAAGGTGCTGTCGTTCCAGCGCTCCAAACTTTCCACAGGCAAACCCTCCCAACGTTCATACTGATGGGTTTTTAAATCGACCTTCGCGATGCCGTAGCGGTAATTTGTCCAAACAGAAGTGGAATCGCTCGCAGCTATTATATTCCTGGTATAATTCAGGGGAAACTCTTCCTTATTTTTAAAAGTTTTATACGGTTTTACCGTGTTTTTTTCCAAATCAATTTCATACCATCCAGAAAACTCGGTACTTGCCAAAATCTTGTTTTCACCCAATGGATAGAGACTTCTCATACTCATGGACAACAAGTACCGTTTTACATCACCGGGGGAAAACCAATAATAACTGAGATTGAATCCAGGGTTGCCAATCCAAACATTCTGGTCCACATCTTCGGAATAAATAATTGATTTTTGGGAAATATTTTGCGAATCCAAGGTATTTATTAATTCCATCCCATTTTCTGTTATTTCGTACATTTCCAAATCTGCTCCCTTGTTCAACGCCAATAACAACCTACCTTTTCCGTCGTTCCAGAACCAGAAATCCCGCCAACCGATTTTTGAACTAAAATCGAACAGCTTAATAATCTTTTCTTTCTCTTCGGAAAACCGGTACAAAACAGGGCTGTAATCCAATGTGAAAATTTCATCTCCATGGAAATGCCATTTCCCGGTGATCCAAGCCAACGGTCGTATGTTAGTTTCAAAAAAAAGTTGTGCCGGATTTTGCACTATTGTTCCATTCCAATTATAAAAATACACGCCTTGTGAAATAAATCCGACCATGAATACTTTGTCATACGGAATAAAATCAGCGCCCAAATTCACCGACAGGTTTTCTGAGCCTTCAAGAACCGTGATCTTTTCGGCGATTGTACCTTTCAATTCATAAAGCACGATATGGCTTTTGTTTTTCACCAAAATATAATTACGCCCACCATATTGGAACACATTCGAAAAGTTCGGTTCCTTTTTATTGATGCTTTCGGGAAAAATAACCAGTTCAAACTTTACTGTCTCGGGATCCAATACCAAAAATATAATTCCGTCCTTTGAAACGCAACGCAAATAAAAGTTGCCATTGTCCATGACGGCAATTTGGCTGATATGTTCAATGGAAAGCCCGAAATCAGGCACTGGAATATTATGAAAATCTTCTCCATCGGAACGCTGCAAGATTGCGCCACGATCCGTGAACATTCCCCAAACCACTTCGGAAGCTTGGCCCGCAACCCACAAAAATCCGCTATCATCATAGGCCATACTGCGAATATTCCCAAGAACAGAACTGTTTCCCGTAAACTCAGAAAGGAAATAGGCATGGGATTGGGCGTTGGAAAACCAAGAAAAGAACAAAAGAATTCCGAGCAGAAATTTCATTTAAGTCGTGAGTTTGTTAGTCGTAGTTGATGATTAATGGTTGTCAGTGGTTTTATGATCTATCACTTACAACGCATTATGCGGAATCGCCATTATAGTATTGGAACAAGTCTGCCCTACTATTTAGTTGAAGTTTTTCATAAATCCTCCGCACATGCGATTTTATTGTTTCCATGCTGATGGAAAGACGTTCGGCAATTTGTCTATTTGAATATCCAGCCAAAACTTGAGATAGCACATCAAATTCGCGGGGGGACAAGCTTTGACCATCGGATTTCGGTGTTTCGGAAAGATTGAAATAGTTGAATACTTTTTTGGCGATCACCGGGCTTATGGCCGCTCCGTTGCTCAATACATCCAAAAGACCTGCTTTTATTTCTGCCAGCGGTGTGCTTTTCAATAAATATCCGGAAGCACCGGCTTGTAGCGACTGGAATATTTTATCATCCTCTTCAAAAACCGTGAACATCACGACACTGATTTTCGGGTTTTTTTGTTTGATATGATAGGTAGCTTCCACGCCAGATTTTCCTGGAAGACCAATATCGCAAAGAATTATATCCAAATTATTTAGTTCGCCGAAAGGGATATCTTCGTAGGAAACGGCCCAAAAACTGACTTCAAAATCGCTATCCTTTGAAAAATAGAATTTCAACGTCTCCCCAACGAGACGGTTATCCTCCACGATTCCAAGGTTAATTTTTTTCAAAACTTGCCGATTTTTTTATGTGTCCTTCCGGACAATGCCCGGAATTCTTTTTCATTCAGAAAGAAACCAATGTCAAATTACATCAAATATACGGAAAAATTTTGAAAAAAAGCTATAGGCTTTATGCTTTTGGCTTAAATAATTATCCAACTGAATACTGCTACTGAATACTGATCACTGAATACTGATCACTGAATACAATACTAAATACTAATAAGCCCGTTCTTTATTCCCTTCATAAAAATTTATGAACGCCCGATTGACGACGCGATTCCCGCCGATTGTTGGATAATCACCCGTAAAATACCAATCGCCCAAATTCTTTGGACAAGCTTGATGCAGTTTTTCCACCGATTGATAAATTACTTCCACCTTAGCATTGATGCTTTCATCGCCCAATAATTCCGCGATTTTTGCTGAAATTTCCTCCGTGCTGAAAGGAGCGTACATTTCTTTGACAAAATTCTGCACTTTAGCGTCTTCGAGTTCTAACTGGGCTTTGCATTTTTCATAAATTCCCTGCACCAATCCATACTTATCTTGTTCCTTGAGAAGGGCCAAGGCAGCACGAAAAGCCACAAAATCTTCCAAATTAGCCATATCGATACCATAACAGTCCGGATAACGTATTTGCGGTGCGGAAGAAACCACTACAATTTTTTTGGGACCCAGGCGATCGAGCATTTTTAGGATACTTTTTTTTAAAGTTGTTCCCCGAACAATGCTGTCGTCAATAATCACCAAATTATCTTCTGGCTTCACCACGCCGTATGTTACGTCATATACGTGGGCCACCAAATCGTCGCGGCTACTATCTTCCGTAATAAAGGTGCGGAGTTTCACATCTTTGATCGCAATTTTTTCTGTTCGCAAACGATGTGCTAAAATCTCTGCGAGGCGTTCATCCGTAAGGGTTTCACGTTCAGCCAAAATAGCTTCGTTTTTTTGCCGATTGAGTTCGTCTTGGGCTGCCTCCACCATTCCGTAGAAAGAGGTTTCCGCTGTATTTGGAATATAGGAAAACACGGAATTCACGGTGTCGTAATCAATCGCTTTCAAAACTTCGGGCATTAATAATCTTCCCAACATTTTGCGTTCCTTATAAATTTCTTGATCGCTTCCACGGGAAAAATAAATCCGCTCAAAAGAGCAAGCTTTGCGTTCCAACGGTTCAACGATTTTCTTTATTTCTGTTTTTCCGCTTTTCTTGGTAATCAAGGCATGACCGGGATCGAGTTCGGCGACATCTTCAAAATCCACATTGAAAACGGTTTGGATCACCGGGCGTTCAGAGGCAACCACGACTACCTCATCGTCCTGATAATAATAAACCGGCCGGATACCTGATGGATCGCGCAAGACAAATGAATCGCCATGGCCCAACAAACCCACCAAGGCATATCCACCATCCCAATCTTTAGACGACTTTTTCAAAATTTTTGCGATGTTCAACTGCTCAGCGATATGCGGCGAGGCTTCCATTTTATTGTAGCCTTCTTTCTTGAGTTTTTTATAAAGTTTCCGGACTTCGGAATCCAGAAAATGCCCGATTTTTTCCATAACCGTCACCGTGTCCACACGATCTTTGGGATGTTGGCCCAGTTCCACTAATTTGTTGAACATCTGGAACACATTCGTCATATTGAAATTTCCAGCCACGATGAGGTTGCGGTGCATCCAGTTATTTTGGCGCAAAAAAGGATGAACGTTTTCTATGCTGTTCTTGCCAAAAGTTCCATAGCGGACGTGGCCCAACATTAATTCCCCAAGATAAGGCAAATGCTCTTTTTGTGCGGCAACATCGTCGCTGTATTCTGGATGAAGCTTTAATTCTTCATTAATGCGCTCGTTAATTTGGGAGAAGATATCTTGAATAGGCTGCGACTCATTCGAACGCACCCGGCTAATGAAGCGGCTTCCCGGCGCCGTATCTAATTTGATGCTGGCAAAACCCGCACCATCTTGACCGCGATTGTGCTGCTTTTCCATCATCAAATACATTTTGTTCACGCCATAAAAAGCCGTGCCGTATTTCTCTTTATAGTATTCAAGAGGCTTTAGAAGTCGAATGAGTGCAATTCCGCACTCGTGTTTAATGGCGTCGCTCACTGTCGGTTTATGGGTTTTTTATTCTGTTAATTCCTTGATTTCTTCGGTTAGTTAGTCGGTTGTTATTTAAAAAATTTACATTTAATCTAAAAATCCCCTGATGGCTCTACCCACACGGTGGTGGGATGGGTTTCGGAGTTCCCTATTCACCTCTCATTTGGAGAGGTCGAAACTGCCATTTTTGGGAATTTCGGGTGAGGCAAAACTCTAACTCATTTTCTCCTACTTTCCTATCGGGCTTTTTATATGTCAAAATTAAACCGGGTCAGCGATTCAAACTGCTTCAAACGCATTTCCAATTCATCTTTGTTCAATTCCAACATGCGTTCGGCGCCAAATTTTTCAACGCAAAATGATGCTAGATTGGAACCCTGAACGACCGCATTCTTCATATTTTCAAATGAAAGATCGCCAGATTCAGCTAAAAATCCGGAAAATCCACCGGCAAAAGTATCGCCTGCTCCTGTTGGATCAAAAACATCTTCTAAAGGAAGCGCGGGAGCAAAAAACATTTCTTCCCCTGAAAACAAAAGTGCGCCGTGTTCCCCTTTTTTAATGACCACAAAACGCGGGCCCATTTCTGAAATTTTCCGTGCCGCTTTCACCAAAGAATATTCCCCCGAAAGTTCCCGGGCTTCTTCGTCATTTATAGTGATCACGTCCACTTTGGAAATAACATCTTCAAGTTCTGGCATCGCATGTTCCATCCAAAAATTCATGGTATCCAAAATGATCAGTTTCGGATTTTCCACCTGATCAATTACGCTCAATTGAACATTCGGATGCAGGTTGCCCAACATAACAATTTCCGCGTTTTTGTATTTCTCGGGAACAATTGGATTGAAATCCGCCAACACATTTAGCTGTGTTTCCAAAGTATCGCGGGTGTTCATGTCATTTTTGTACTTTCCGCTCCAAAAGAAAGATTTTCCGCCCGGTATAATTTCCAAACCATCAATATTGATCTTTCTTTTCTTGAACAAATCAATATAAGTCTCGGGAAAATCTTCGCCCACTACCGACACAATTCCACAATCGAGTTTAAATTGTGCAGCAGCTAATGCAATATATGTCGCTGCCCCACCAAGAATTTTGTCGGTTTTCCCAAATGGGGTTTCGATAGCGTCGAAAGCAACCGTTCCCACAATGACCAATTTCCGCATAAAAATTATTTTTGAAGTTGCAAAGATAGCGTTTTTTGCAGGTTTTTGAAAGTGTGACTTACGCGGAATTTAAATGAGACAAAGTTTAACTAATCAAAATAAAAAATTCTGTTTTCGCATATAATTGCTATTTTTGTTCATATATATAAACAAAAAAAGCACAAAATGAATACCGTCGTAATAATTAATAAGTATGATGATTTGATGGAGCGAATTGGGGAAGACATTAAAAAAAGTCCTTACAAAACCCAATTTTTTCTGACTCTGCTGAATATGAAATCTGGTTTATTTTATAAAAAAATAAAAGAAAAGCGATTCACAAGCACGGAAATAAAAAAGATTTCGAAACATTTATATCCATCTGAAAATGAAAGATATGAACTAGAAATCATTTCCAAACTGATCGACAAATCCAAAGAACAAATAAGAAATGGACAGGGAGAGGATTTTGAATTGATTTTGAAGAAAGCAAAAGTAGTTCATGGATTATAAAATAATCATATCCCCTTTGGGAAAGGCAACTTTGCAACAAAACATGGATTATTTGGAAAAAGAATGGAGCCCTAAGGAAATCTACAATTTCATCCAAAAGACGGAAGGAATAATTGAAATTTTAAAAAACGATCCCTATATTTTTCCGAGATGGGAGCATAATAATGAAATCCATCGGATACCAATAATAAAACAAATTACACTTTTCTATTCTATTCATAAAAATCAGGTAGAATTACATTTATTTTGGAACAATTATCAAAATCCAGAAAAGCTTCTGAATTTATTATAAACTCAAGTTTCGCACTAACATAATTTTACGTAACGGCTTGATATTTAAAATCATGCGTATTTGTTAGAAAACCAAAATCTTCCATATTTGCTATTATCCTGCAAGTAATCCATTCAATATCAATTGATTCTATTAGTTTTTC
>JBDNFD010000114.1:0-3805 GCA_041689995.1 Flavobacteriaceae bacterium
CTTTAGGCTTTAGGCTTTAGGCTTTAGGCTTTAGGCTTTAGGCTTTAGGCTTTAGGCTTTAGGCAAAAATTCAAATTTTCTAATACAAATAGTCTATAAACCTTACTTATTTTCAATTGGTTCAAACCGGATTTTTTCTCCGCTCCTTTTTTGTGATAATCGATTTATACTTTCTTCGGATAATTGCAAAATACGTGGATAACCCCCAGTTATGGGAGCATCGCGCATAAATAGTATGAGTTGTCCACTGGGTGTAAGTTCAACGGTTCCGGGCAAAACTGCTCCTGTGAGGATAGGGTTTAATTCATTTTTGATTTTTTCTTTCAACATATATGCCATGCGCCCGCTTTCTGATGAAACAGTAAATTTATGTTGAAATAGTGCATTTTTAATTCTTTCCGAAACAAACGAAAATTCAGGACCGGCAAAAACTTGGAGTTGATCGGAGAAATATAATTCTTCTTCAAAACGTACCGATGAAAAATGGTTTTGTTCGTTGCCCGAAAAAGCGACAATCTCTAAAAAGTCACCTTTTTTAACCTTGGATCTCGGTGTAATTCCATCAAACATACTACGACTGTTCAAAACTTTTTTGGTTTTAAATCCGGAAAAAACCGATAAATAAATTCGATTTCCCCGAGAAACATTCTTAATGTCCAGGATCGAACTCTTTTCTACTCTAAAAGCTTCATTGATTCGAACATTTTTATCGTTCAGAAAAACTTCTGCTCCCAAGCCAGTAACGGCTATGATCGTATTTTCATGAAATTTGAGTTTGGGTCCAAGTTGGGTGATTTCCATCACCGCTGCAGATTTGTAATTGCCTACCAATAAATTGGCGAATTTGGCGGTATATTCATCCATGGTTCCGCTTCTTGGAACGCCATATTCTCCATAACCAACTCGCCCGCAATCCTGAATACTGGTCCATAATCCGGGTTGTAGAACCTCAATTCCCATAAATTTCAATTTTGGGTTGAAATTTTCCTGCTTTAACCCTTTCTGAGATATCTTGATGTTCCACCAAAGAAATCGGATAAAACTGGATTTGATCCGCAGGGGAAAAAATGCTGGGTGGATCCTGATTTGGTCGAAAAAAATCCATGGGGCAATTACCAATAATTTGCCATCCGCCCGGGGCAGATTTGGGATAAATTCCTGTCTGATTTCCAGCTATGCCGACGGCACCTTTCTTCACCCGTTTCCGAGGTTGATTTCTTCGGGAAATGTGCAAACTTTTTTCAACCGTTCCAAGGTATAAAAACCCGGGTAAAAAACCCATAAAATATAAGGTATAAATTTGGGAGGAATGTCGTGCAATTATTTCTTCAGGAGTGAGCTTCTTTTTAGTCGCGATAAATTCAGTATCCAGCCCAAATTTTTCGTCATAACAAACGGGAAGATAAAAACGCTTCACCTTCCTATCATGTGAAATTTCATCAATAGTAAAAAGAGGATTTAGTTCTAAAATTTTATCATAGATATTTTTTATGGGCTTGTTATAAATAATTAACAATGAATTATATGTGTGTATTATTTCAACTATTACTTTATGATATTTTTCATGTATTGTTTTTTTAACCGAAAGAATGTAAAGTAATAGATCCTCTTCAATTTTTGGCTCCCATTCCACCAAAATCCCTGTTTTACCATAGGGTTTAAAAGTATATTTTGAATACTTCATCTCGAAGAAATTTGAATATTGTTCAGCAGCAATTCCCGATTTAAAAACTGTAAAATTCCGAGGGAATTTTGCGTATCTGAATGGACACAAATACTATCGAATTTAGCTGTCAAAATAGTTCCATTTTCAAGATAGATCCTCCCCTCTTTCACCATAGATAAAACCTGATTTAAAATCTCGGTTTTTTCTTGCAAAACCGCACCGGGAATTTCCCGGGAAACCAGCATGAAATTTTTGTCGTAGCGTCGATCTGCAAAACCTTCTGTCATGACTTTCAATCTTCCTTTTGCTACTTCTTGCAATGCTGAATTTGGTGGCGTCAAGACAATCAACTGATCATCTAAGGTTAGGATTTGCTCTACGAACATATTCGATTTATGCAAATCGGTTCGTAAATCATTGTATAAAGCCCCGTGCGCTTTCACGTGGTGCAATTGTAATTTTTGATTTTTTGTTTCGTCATAAACCCTCTTCATCTGTTCTAAAAGAGTTCTTCCCAAATCAGAAAGAGAAATTTCCATGGATTTACGCCCAAAATTCACCAAATCCGGATAAGATGGATGTGCACCAATACGAACATTTTTCAGTATTGCCAACCGAACGGCTGTTGCGATCGTATTTGAATCCCCACTATGTCCGCCACAAGCTATATTGCAAGACGATATCAGTGGCATTAGTTCGGTATCATAAAACCCCGCTTCGCCAAGATCACAATTAATATCTATTTTCATCATTCATGCTGCTCTTTTCTCACATTTAAAGCATAAAGTGCTGCGACCCGCAAATCAGTATCCGTTTTGGTATTCAGTATTTTCGAAAAAGAGTCGCCGACGTGAGCATCGCCCGTATTGCGTAGATGTTCGTAGGATGGAAATTTGTTCGCCAAGGAATAAAAAACGCGCGCCCGGTTGTAATTTAAGGTTCGGAACCAAGGTTGCGGAAATTTATCAGAAGGAATTATCGCTTCCAACTTATAATCCGTATTTTTCAATTGTGGCATGTATTCTTCTATCCATAGTCTGAATGCAGCTTCGGATAAAACATTGGACATGAGGCCAACTTCGGCCAAGCTAGGCGACAGAAAATCTTTTCCGCTGGGCTCCCAAACCACCGGTGCGACATTGTCGCTCAAATAAAAGTTGGATGCTTTTTTCTTTATATACTCCAAAAATTCCGTTTTTTCAGATATTTTGGCATAATCGAAAGCCAAATTCAAAATATAGGCTGTATTTTCCTCATTCCCTGACCGAATTGGGAGCGATAATTCATCCAAGTATTTTTTAATTTTTTCTTGCATTAAATTGGCTAGCGGCATTAGGTTTTGATCGAATTCCTGAGCCATCGGTATGCGCCAATTATGGATTTCTGTTGATAATTTCAACAACCAAGCCCACGCATACGGGTTTTCGTCGATAGTATTCGTATTATTTTTGAAATAAGCAATTTCCTTTTGAATGTTCTCTTTGGTCAACCTGTTTTCCAGTGTTGTCATCACTGATTGGGAAAGTTCTATTTCAGGAAATTGTTTAACCAAATTGGTCAACATCCACAATGCTCGGATAGAAGATTCCCAGCTTTGGCATCCCAAAAACGCTCCATGGATTTCGGTCGGCAATTTCAGACTTTCTTCGGAAGTCACGACCGTATTCAAATGATAGGGGAATTTTGTTTGCAAACATTCCAATTCAATTTTTGCCAACAAATTGGCCTGATCTGTAGATATAGAAACAAATTCAGGATTAAGAGTCTTTGACAATTTCGTGGTAATACCTTTGTCTGCCCGAGGTTCAACAGAATTTGGATTTGGGTTCTCTTTGCAGCCAAAAAGAAAAACAGAAGCTATGAGTAGTATGGATTTTTTCATTTTTTAATCCTGGGTTACGTGTGGTTATTGGGTTATTGGGTTATTCGTTATTGGTTACTTAATATTCAATATACATTATACATTATTCAATATACATTATTCAATATACATTATTCAATATACATTATACATTATTCAATATACATTATTCAATATACATTATACATTATTCAATATACATTATACATTATTCAATATACATTATACATTATTCAATATACATTATACATTATTCAATATACATTATACATTATTCA
>JBDNFD010000115.1:0-15992 GCA_041689995.1 Flavobacteriaceae bacterium
ATTTTTAATGATAAAAAAATTGTTGGAATGATTAAGAATAATATTCTGAATGAAATCTTTGGGATCTTAATTATTATTAGTTCTTTATTTGTTGCTTTTTCTAAAGAAAAATCAGAAGATGAATATATTTCCAAAATCAGGTTAGAGTCTTTGGTTTGGGCTGTTTATGTAAACTACGGAATTCTTTTGTTTTCGTTTTTATTTATTTTTGACTTTTCCTTTTTATGGGTGATGATTTTCAATATGTTCACGGTTTTATTGTTTTTCATAATCAGATTTAATTGGCAAATTTCCAAAATTGAAAAATCAGCTCATTATGAAGAATAGTATAAAAGTAGAAAGAGCAAAAAAAAATATAACTCAAGCTGATTTAGCTAAATTAGCAAAAGTTAGTAGGCAGACAATTAATGCTATGGAATTAGGGAAATATGTTCCATCAACAGTTTTGGCTTTAAGATTAGCTCAGATTTTTGAAGTTGAAATAAGCGAAATCTTTACTTTGGAAGATTCAGATTGGGTTTAGGACATATTACTGCCAACATGCTTATAAACAACATGCAATATAAAACTAATCGCGTGCATATTCCATCTTTGCAACACAATTTTTATTCAATTTCAAAAGTCATTAAACAAAAGAAACCCAACAAGCCAAAACGGTGCTGCTGGGTTTAAAACAAATCAGGGTGGATTAAGCACAAAGCTTAAATCCAGATATATTGTACCAGTTTTTGTTGTAAGTCTATGCTTATTGAATTGTATTTAGAGAAATACCCACTTCTAAAATGTAGCAATGCTTTTTATCTCAGAAATACCTCAAAACCTACTGCATCGATTTCAGATATTTAAACAATTCGCTATCTGTGGAAATAACGATGGTTGTATTTTTATCAAAGGTTTTCTCAAATGTTTCCATCGATTTTAAAAAGGAATATAGATTTTTCGATGTGACCGACTGGTTGTAAGCCTCAGCATAAATCGCCGCCGCCGCCGCATCGGCTTTACCTTTTATCTTTTCTGCCTCTTCGAAGGCTGTGGACTGGATGGTCTTCAGGTCTCGTACCTTTTCTCCATTTATCCGAGAGGCTTCCCCCTGTCCTTGGGAACGGAATTTATCCGCAATACGAAAGCGTTCGCTGTTCATTCTTTTGAATACATTTTTCCGCACTTCATCGACATAGTTGAGTCTTTTGATCTTGAAGTCCAGGACAACAATTCCCAAGTCAGAAACTCGTTCATTAGCGGTCTTTAGAATCATTTTTTCTATTTTTACGCGACCTACCTCTATGTCTACCAGCGTGTCGGAAGAAGGTTCGGTGAGCGTGTCGGTTACTTTTGCTTTCCTATTACTATTTCTAACCGCTTCTACTAAATTATGATTGGCGATATAATCCCTCGTTTCGCCATCCAGGATATCATTGAGCCTGGATTGGGCACCTCTTTCATTGGTGAGTCTTTTATAAAACTGAAGCGGATCGGTAATCTGCCAGCGCGCATAGGTATCGATAAAAATAAATTTCTTGTCTTTTGTCGGTATTTGATTCGGATCGCCATCCCATTCAAGATAGCGCTTATCAAAAACATTGGCATCTTGAATAAAGGGAGTTTTAAAATTTACTCCCGGAGTAGTAACCGCGTCGCCTATGGGCCTACCAAATTGCGTAATGACGACCTGTTCTTTTTCATTGACTATATACATGCTCGACGTAATAGTGGCGAGCAGTACTATTAGAACTATTCCTGATATAATGAGTTTCCTTTTTGGCATGATTAATTTTCTTTTGGCGTATTTGGTGTATCTTGATTTTGCATTTGCATCTGCAAGAGTGGAAGTACATTACCTCCTGTCTCATCGGTAATAATTTTATTCCCAAGTTTGGGCAGCACTTTGTTCATCGTTTCGAGGTATAGTCTTGTGCGGGTTACCGCTGGGGCTTTGACATATTCCTTATACAGATCATTAAATCTGGAGACTTCACCTTGTGCATTATTTACTCTTTCTGCGGCATAACCTTTGGCTTTTTGGATGGTTTCCTCAGCTTGTCCCCTAGCTTTTGGAACCACTTTATTGTAGTCAGATTCAGCCTCATTGATCAAAGTTTCCCTTTCCTGCTGTGCCTGATTTACGGCGTTGAACGCGGCCTTCACAGCATCCGGTGGATTCACATCCTGCAACACTACCTGATCTATCTTTACTCCGAGGGAATATTCGGTACTTAACTTCTGAACTATTATTTGGACCTTGTTGGCCACCTCAGTTCTTCCTACTGTCAACACCTCATTGACCGTACGATCACCCACTACTTGGCGCATTGCAGCTTCAGACATATCCCGCAAAGTGGATTCGGGGTTCTTTACCTTAAACAAATAATTGTAGGGATTGTCAATTCTATATTGCACTACCCATTCCACATCGGCGAGATTGAGATCGCCCGTAAGCATCATGGATTCCTCTTTCGTATTGTTTTTCGTATAGCTGGTTTGAAGCGTACTTGTATCGGTGGTTCGGAAGCCAAATTCCAATTTTTGTTGCCGCTCAACGGGCACTTTATAAACGGTCTCAGCAAAAGGAATTTTTAAATTAAGGCCCGGATCCACTGTTCTTACATATTTGCCAAACCGGGTGATTACACCCAGTTCTTCCGGTTCGATCTGGAAGAAGGAACCGAAAGCAACAATTAGTAATATTATCCCAACAATAACGACTTTTATATTTTGTCTAATACCATTTATTATTCTTCCTACGGGTTCAGGGATTTCAAATCCTTGTTCTTCATTATTGTACATTTATAATTATTTAGCGATTAGTAAAAAAGTGGCGGTCATATACCTATATTAAATATGCAGTTGGTTTACCTGAATATTCCGGTGATGTTGACCCCCATGAATTTTGGTCAAAAAGACAAGTAACCGCAATATTACAATTTTTTTCTTAGACTCAATGGATAATGGGTAATGAATAATGAATAATGACTAATGCTTGCCCACTTAAATTACCTAATCGGCAATTTGAGTTTCGGATTAATAGAAATTCTAAAAATAAAGCTATCCTTATTGCTTCAAATTTATTATTTTTGAATACGATCTAAATGTATTTATAAACGGCGCTGCTTGAATTAATAAGTACAACTTTTTTAAAATACTTGCTCAACTTTTTCTTGCGTTCTCGTATTAACTTTGGCAATTTGCTTATAAAATATAAAAATTACTTAGTATTGGTATGAATTATAATACCGATCATTATGGCAGTAACCTATAGAATTACAAAACATCGCGATACAATGCGACAGGAAACGGAATGTAAGTATATTATGCAGGCCATAACCGGACAGGAAGTGGACCTTAGACGACTAAGCTGGGAAATCAGCAATATGTCCACCCACACAGAGGCCGATGTTTATGGGGTTTTAATGATGCTGGTAAAGCAAATGAAGTTTCATCTGGCCGACGGCAATACGGTTGTGCTGGATGATATGGGAAGGTTTAAAATTGGCTTTCAGTGCGCTCCGGAAGAAACACCCGAGAAACTGACATCCAAAAGTATAAAGAAGTTTAGCATAAATTATTTGCCATCCGTTACTATGAGACGCTGGTTAAAAGGTGGGCTGCAAATAATTAAAGAGAAAAAAGGAGCTGTAAAAAATAAAAAATTGGAGCGTCCCATATAGTTGGTTTCTCAATTTCCTCGGCGTATTTTTCTTTTAAGAACTACATTTTTAGTATGGCGAAGAACAACAGCGGTTACTCCTTTACAGCCGAGCTCCTTTCACAACAGTTTCAAATCAGTGGAACAATTTTCCTTTAAGGGAAACCTTAACGATCGGTTTACATTTTGCTCTGAATCAAAGAATAAATGTGAAATACTATTTGATTTCCACGACTACAAGCCCAAAATCTTCAGCACTATTGATAGAAATCGAAGAAACGCTGCCATTTTCGATGACCAATAAGTTTCCGGTTTCCAGAATATAATTTACATTCATAAGCTGCAAATGGATAGTACCGGAAGTAGCGTATAAAAACAAATTCTTGCACATCTCTTTAGGTTTTAACTTATAACAGCTAATAGCCCCCATGGATATATGATATAACTCATTTTGCTGACTGCCCGTGGTCATAACATTAAAATCTGTGCAGGAGCCTATAGCGGTGGTTTTCCAATCTCCACTAAAAGCAGCTACATCAAAAGGTTTGAGATGCTTGCTGTATTGGCCTTCATGGGTAATGCTGATTTCTCCCACCAAAATCATAAGCTTGCGATGTACTCCTGGCAAGGCCGTGAAAGTAGATTCCTCAACTTCTACTTTAGCTGTACTTATTCTCAACTCAAAATTTCGCTCCGTATAAGAGGCGTTGGCAGGGAATATATAAAGTTGCGTACTGCTTCCGCCAGACCATTGACTGGTAAGGAAATGTTGAGGGGAGAGGATTGAAGTTTTCAAAAGACGAAAGGTTGTAGGTTTAACGTTTTTTTTACACAGGATTCACTTGGATTTGTCCTCCGATTGCTTTTAAAACTTTCATTATAGTGGCAAATTGAGGTTTCGCTCCATCGGACAAAGCTTTGTAAAGACTCGGTCTGCTCAATCCAGTTTCCTCCGATATTTTGGTCATTCCAATCGCTTTTGCAATATGTCCGATTGCATTAATTATATCTGCATTATCTCCTTCTTCCAAAACAGTATTGAGATACTCTGCAATCATTTCTTTGCTGTCCAAATAATCCGCTATGTCAAATTTTGAAGTTCCCATTTTTCTATTTGTTTAATTTTTTCCAGATTTCTTTCGCTTTCGCAATGTCTTTTTGTTGAGTGGATTTGTCTCCACCAATGAGCAGAATAATAATTTTCCCAGTCTTTTCTTTGAAGTAAACTCTGTAGCCTTTCGCAAAATTTACTCGTATTTCCCGAATTCCGTCGCCAACAGGTTTACAATCTCCAAAATGTCCATCGTTTTCTATTTTCTGAATTCTAAACAGGATTTTGGCTTTTGCCTTAAAGTCCTTTAACTTTCTCAGCCATTTGTCAAATTCAGTTGTTTTCTCAATAAAGAACATAATCACTGTATCTACTTAGATACAAATCTACATATATTTTTTGAATAAACTAAGCTGGAAATGGGTTTTCAGGAGAGTGAGTTTTAATGCGCCGCCACAAGTGGATATACCCATGTTTTTAAAACTCTATTGTATTTATCCCGCAAATGCGCGCAAGTGTTATTCAAATATAAATCAAATTAAAATCCCTCCATTGCGGAAAAATGTAAAGGGATTAATAAATTTATTCATCAACAATAATCGCCGCTAACACAACTCCATAGAGAATAGAACGTATCAATCCCACCAAAATACTGATTGAAAGCATTGAAACCTGAAATCTGTAAAACCCAGCAAAGGGGATGAAAGTAGGGTGGAAGCCATCTTGTTGTTTAGTGGGGCAAAGATAGGGTAATTGGAGGGATGGTTTTTACAGGAGAATCAATGCTTCAGACTAGCAATTAAGTACGCTATCGCGAGCGTCTCGCTCGTGCCGTCATTGTTTGGAGACTAGCAGTGCGCAGGACACGAGCGGGGCGCCCGCACCTGCAGTGTATAGTGTTCTGAAGTATAGTCTTAGAATCCCTTTTGGTTCATTCTTTCTATCTCCTCGTAAAGGGCATCTATTACCCATCTTCCTTCTTTATCATTGGGTATATACTCTAAATAGTTTTTACCCAGAATGTAGTTGGCTTTGGCATTTTCATAATCCTTGAGCTCTTCATAACATTCGCCAATATCGTGATAATGTGAGGGCAGCATACCCATTACGGTTTTGTCATCAATTTTCAACCCATAAGCTAGCGATTTTAAAAACCATTCCAATTGCGCTTCAAAGGATTTTTGGTAACCTGCTAGGTTACGCGAAGCTACATATTTTTCAAAATTGGTGCGGGAAATACGCCACGCTTCTTCAAATTTCTTTTGTGCTTTTGCGTATTCAAATTTATCTTCAAAGTTGTGGCCTTTTGAAAATAAATAAAAGATTTTAAATTCATCATCTTTTTCTTTCATAACTAGGCTATTAATGTTATACACTTTTGAAAACAGTTACTAAATAACGTAATTATTTGATGATTTACAATAGTTTAGAATCTTATGTATTATAAATCAAGTCGGTAGTCGGCTCTATATGCGCGTTGGAAGACGAGCGAGACGCTCGCGCCAGCGTGGGAAGTATGGGTGCACGGGCGGGACGCCCGCGCCAGCATACTTTTAGTTAAGCATATCCAATAAACCCTGCTTTAATGCCTATTTTTGCCATCCATTATTTATCAGGAAATATGCAGCATTTAAGAGACAATTCAAAAGATAAAAACAAATCACAGCCAAAAGTTACGATGCTTCAGGCTTTCAAAACGATAATTTGGCCTAGGCGAAAGTTGGTTTTTATTGGTTTATTCTTGATTGTTATTAAAAGTTTGTCTGGTTTTGTTTTACCATGGCAGAGTAAAGTATTGCTTGATGAGGTTGTTCCCAATAAAGATCTCTCTCAACTATATACCTTAATTGCCATCGTAATAAGCGCCATAACAATACAGGCAGCAACCTCATTTTTACTTACCAGAATTCTAAGCGTACAGGCGCAATATTTAATAAGTGAATTAAGATCTCAAGTACAGAAAAAAGTACTTTCACTACCTATCAGTTTTTTCGATAACACCAAATCTGGCGCCTTGGTTTCAAGGATCATGAACGATGTTGAGGGCGTTAGAAATCTTATAGGTACAGGTTTAGTACAATTGGTAGGTGGTTCCTTTACGGCTATAGTTTCATTAATTATTTTAATTAAATTGAATGCTTGGATGACGCTTTTTGTGTTCGTGCCGCTGTCCATATTTGGAATTATTGCCTTGAAAGCCTTTAAATATATTCGTCCAATTTTTAGAACTCGTGGTAAAATTAATGCCGAAGTTACTGGAAGGTTGACAGAAACACTCGCGGGAGTTCGCGTTATCAAAGCATTTAATGCTGAAGAACAAGAAAATATTGTTTTTGAACACGGGGTTGATCAATTATACCAAAACGTAAAAAAGAGCTTAACGGCAACCGCTTTAATGACCAGCTCTTCCACGTTTTTAATTGGAGTGGCCACAACGGGAATTATGGGAATGGGTGGCTATTATATGATGATTGGCGAAATGACCACTGGAGATTTTTTATTCTTCACCCTAATCCTTGGTTTTATGATTGCTCCCATTATTCAGATGAGTAATATAGGAAGTCAGTTAACAGAGGCATTAGCGGGTCTGGATAGAACTGAAGAACTTATGAATATGACTGCCGAAGAGGATAACCAAAACAGAAATATTAAATTGAATACCCTAAAAGGTGACATTGAATTTAATGATGTTTCATTTTCTTATGAAGAAGGCAAACAAATTTTGCACAACATTAATTTTAAAGCGCCAGCTGGTTCTGTAACCGCTTTGGTGGGAAGTTCAGGTTCTGGTAAATCTACCATTGCTGGTCTCTCGGCTACATTTTTAACGCCGCAATCTGGTAAAGTTACCGTTGATAATCAAGATTTATCGCTAGTTAAATTAAGTAGTTACCGCCAATATTTAGGTGTGGTTTTGCAGGATGAATTTTTATTTGAGGGAACTATTCGTGAAAATATAATGTTCCCAAGACCAAATGCCACGGAAGCTGAAGTACAAAATGCAGTAAAGGCAGCGTATGTAAATGAATTTACTGACCGATTTGATGAAGGTTTAGATACCTTAATTGGTGAAAGAGGCGTAAAGCTTTCTGGTGGTCAAAGGCAACGTTTAGCTATTGCCCGAACGATTTTAGCAAACCCAAAAATTATAATTTTAGACGAAGCCACTTCAAGTTTAGATACCCAAAGTGAGGCCTTAATTCAGAAAAGTTTAGCTGAATTAGTTAAAGATAGAACCACCATCGTTATTGCACACCGTTTAAGTACCATTAGAAAGGCAGACCAGATTTTAGTTATAGAAGCTGGGCATATAGTAGAACGTGGCACCCACGACCAATTGATTGCTAAAGAAGGTAGGTATTATGAATTGTATACTTATCAGGCGAAAATTTAAGTGATTAAAACACCGGTAGTGTGAGGGTCTCGCTCGTGCCGTCATTGTTTGGAGACTAGCTGTACTGGGGACACGGGCCAGAGGCCCGCGCCAGCAGGGTCGGGGGACACGGGCGGGACGCCCGCGCCAGCGGCTTAAAGTTTTATTTTCTAGAAGGCTAGCGCGAGGGTTCCCTAAGAACGCTAGCGCGAGCGTCTCGCTCGTGCCTTTACAGCCGAATACCAAGGCAGTCTTAACGTAAGAATAAGAATCGATGTTGCCAATCCGAGTTTCTTGAAAGCGATATCCAAACTGTAATTATAAGTCCTTTAGATAATTAAATTTCAGTATATTTATTCTTTGTCAAAATTTATGAGCAGGAAATATAAATTTCACAATACGTCAGCAGCTTATTTTGTTTCATTCGCAGTAGTGAATTGGATAGATGTTTTTACCCGTGAAGCTTATTTCAAAGTTATTACGGATAGCTTGGATTTTTGTCGAAATAATAAAGGAATGGCTCTATTTGCATATTGCATTATGCCCAGCCATATTCATATATTGTTTCGAGATGACAATGAAAATCCTTCTGGACTGCTAAGAGACTTTAAAGGCTTTACTTCCAAGAAAATGATTGCAAGTATTATGGAGCATCCGCAAGAAAGCAGGCGGGAATGGATGCTTTGGATGTTTAAAAGAGCAGGAACAAAGAACAGTAATGTAAAGGAATATCAATTTTGGCAACAAAACAATCATCCCATTGAATTGTGGAGCACACCAGTTATAAAGGAGAAATTTGATTATATCC
Source organism: Flavobacteriaceae bacterium (assembly GCA_041689995.1). Taxonomy (GTDB): domain Bacteria; phylum Bacteroidota; class Bacteroidia; order Flavobacteriales; family Flavobacteriaceae; genus DASSWG01. The sequence continues at coordinate 8,876 of JBDNFD010000115.1, forward strand.
ATAACAATCCGGTAGTTGCTGGCTTAGTGATGGAACCGTGGGATTGGAAGCATAGTAGTGCGAGAAATTACGCAGAGCTTGATGCCGTAATTCCTATTGATGATATTGGATTTCTTGGCTGAATCCCTTCTTGTTATTTCAGAATAAAAAATTTTTCTTTTTGAACGCTAGCGCGAGCGTCTCGCTCGTGCCGTCAAAGTTCAGAGAATAGCGCTGGGGACACGGGCGGGACGCCCGCGCCAGCGGGAATTAAAATTTGGGTTGTTTAGTTGTTCCCAAAGTCCAATAAATTCAATGGTACTTCGTGTTCTCATCCAGTTTTGAATAATGTAGTCACTTCTTTCAGAATCACGAAATTTTGCCATATCCGTTAAGGAAATGAATTCTTCTTCATTTTGCTTGTAGAGAACTATTTCTAGTTCATTGACATTCAACTTAGTTTTACTCATGATACATTCCTTTAGGGGAATTAAAAATAGCATATTTTTTCGTTGTTCTGTCGTGTCATCAAGAAACGGGTCGAGTTCTAGAAATGGGATTTGTTGTGCTCTTTCAGAATAAGTGAATTTTGCCGTGGGTACTATATCTTTTAAATTGCCAATCTTCCTAAATATAAACCAAATCCCGCACCAATCTTTACGGGAATTATCATTCCATTAAAAAAAGCCACAATCCACACAAAAATATCCTAATTCTCTCCTTATACGCCAACCTCCTCAATTAATAATTGTGCTCTGGAAAATGAAATTTCTAAGGTTTCTTCTTTTGTTCAATGTAGATGCTATCATCCAATCTTTTTAGAGTTTTCATGAAATCCTTTCCTTTCAACACTGATAATTGATATTTTGCAATTTCATTTAGTTTTCGGAATCTATCCTCTTTCGCTATTTTTTCCTTAATCATTACGGCATTCAAGGTTTCTAAGTTTGATAAGATTGCTAATTCATTGATGCTTCCTATATCGCGGATATTCTTATACTTTTTTATCAAGTCAGGATTTGCTTCTCTCCAATCTTTTGCAGTACAATTAAACAGTACCACATTTAATAAGTCTGCTTCCTCTGCATAAGCAATCCATTCTTTGTCCTTTTCATAGTTTTTATCTGGTAGGATATAGTTTTTTATGGCATCGGTATGAATATGGTAATTTGTTTTGCTCAACATTCGTTTAACATTCCATTCGAGATTATATCGGTTGGTTTCAATCGTTGGTATTCCGTTATTAAGTAGAGTTTGAATGTGGGGCTAAGCCATGACGCAAATTCAAACGCAATATCTATATGATACGTTCCGCCGTATCTTCCAGGTTTAGAAATAATCCCGATTGAGTTTGTAGTTTATTGGTGAAGTTAACTATTTAAAAATATCATAAACTGAGGGTTAAAGTTTGCCAAATAGCTATCTTAAGTTTCTTCATCCTTGTAAATTGTGAACTATGGAAAAAGTATTAGTAGCAGGTGCGAACGGCACCACAGGAAAAAAGATAATTTCAATTTTAAAAAATTCTAATAAATACGAACCGATTGCAATGGTTCGAAAAGAGGAACAAGTATCTCGGTTTAAGAATGAAGGCGTAAAAACCATTCTTGCAGATCTCGAAAATGATGTGAGCCAAACCACAAAAGGCATTGATCGTGTAATTTTTGCAGCGGGCTCTGGTGGCAAGAAAGTGAAGGAAGTTGACCAAGAAGGTGCGAAAAAATTGATGGATGCGTCAAAGAAAGATGGTATTAAGAAATTTGTAATTCTAAGCTCTATGGGTGCCGATAATCCAGAAGAAGCTTCTGAACTAAAAGATTATCTAAAGGCGAAACACAACGCCGATGAACATCTTAAAAATTCGGGTATTGAATATACTATTGTACGTCCGGGAACTCTTAATAACAATGACGGAAAGGGAAAAATAGAATTGGACAACAAGCTGAATAAACGCGGTGAGATTTCACGTCGCGATGTGGCTGAAACACTTGTGGGCTCTTTGGAAGACACTGTTGCCAAAAACAAAACCTTTGAAATCTTGGAAGGCGAAACCTACATAAAAGCTGCTTTAGAAAAAATTTAAGATTTCAGAATAGAAAATTAATAAAAAAGCGTCTGAAAATTTTCAGATGCTTTTTTATTTGCGGCGTCAGGACTTATGAGTGAAAGGATGTTGAACGAAGAGTGACAGAATTACTGCTGAATATTTTAATTTTTGTTGGAAAAACGTTTTACCTCGATTGTTTTTTGACACAGATAGTGAAATAAAAAGGCAAAAGCAGTTCCTACCAACGCTCCGACGAAAATATCACTTGGGTAGTGAACACCGACAAAAATCCTGCTCAACACAAAAATAAGAGGCCATAGATAAGACAGATAAATCCATTTGGTGTATTTCCGAAGGGATAGAACCACAAAAGTGGTAATGGCAAAACTGGAGGAAGCGTGGAATTTGAAGGATTTTATTATCTTCTTTAAGATTTATTTTAGTCCAAGGATTCTTTTCCATGTTTAGTTTTTGAAATGGCGATTAAAAGTTTGTCTTTTGAAAGCTAGCGCGAGCGTCTCGCTCGTGCCGTCACAGTTTGCAGACTAGCAGTATGGGGACACGCGCCAGCGGGGGAGAGCACGGGCGGGACGCCCGCGCCAACGGGGGGTCTTTGTCGCACATCGGTTTTTTAGTTACACAGGCTTTTCTTCAGAAGGTTTACTATAAGTATCAGGTTTTTTTTCGTCTTTGACTTTGTCCAATTCCTTTTCCAAATCTGAAATTTTTGATTTCAACATCGAAATATATTCCCCTTGCGTGGCAATGTGTTTTTGATGCGCCAAATTTATTTCTGCTTCCTTTCCTGTTTTATATTCGGCACCTGGTTCTGCAACCGAATGAGAGGTTTCCCGATCCATTTCACCTTCCTCGGTGAACAACCAGTGTAAATTTATTTCGGGAAATAGAGATAATAAATTATCTATTGCCGATGAATTTATGCTGCTGTTTATTGCATCTCCAGTGAAACTTCCATAGGTCATACCAATTTTTATTGCAAATTTTTTATGACCAATTCCCTGATACTTACCATATTGCAAAATTCTTTCTTTGATAGTAGAAAATTTATTACCCATATATTAGTTTATTACATAATTTTTTACCTACATTTGTCCAAGTGGAAACAAAGTAAATATAAAGCAAATATAAAGTAATAAACAAGCGGATTAAATAGTCATTTTCTATGATAGTTAAAAGGGAATCAAAAGCAATTAAAAAATTCTTCGGGATCAACTTCGCACAGAAGATCGCCGATATTTTACGCGGCAAACGAATCACGAACCAGAACGGTGATTTTTTTAAAGCGCACAGTGTCTCTGATGTGCTGAATGGCCAAAATCATTCCATTTTGGAAGATCACATCCGAATGGTATGGGAAGAAAGGGTGGATTTAGAATCAGATCGCCGAAAAAAAATAATGGAAAAAACAAAAGCTTTGATATGAAAGACTTGAATATCTGGGAAAAAGGAATGATAATCTTATGCGGCCTTGGTTTCGCAACCGTCATCGCATTGTTCACGGCATGTGCGCTCGGTAAACTTTAATGGCTAAGTTCTAAAAAGCATATTGTTTATTGCAATATTCTTGAATTGTATCCAAGCGGTATTGGACGTGAAGGCTATCGCATATACCGTAGCCATTCTGTTTGTTGAGTTCTTTATCTTTTCAAGCACCAAGAACCAGTTCAGGTAATTCTGCAGGTATTTTGAAGCGACCCCATTGAATGAATCCATAAATTTTCTCAGTCGCATATCCATATTGTTGACATTTTGGACGTGATATATTTTATCCACAGTCCGCTGCCCTTTCGAGGTGTTGAATTTTTTGTGCTCAAGGGTGTTTGCTTTTGCAAATGCACCATAGCTCCTGTGGCTATCGCTGCAAAGCACCTCTGCCTTATCGAGCTTGCCCCGTATCACGCAATCTAAATCTTTCTTGCTGATGCGCCCCTTTGTTGCCACCTTGAAATCTTTATTCCCGGATCTGTCACAAGTGGCCACTACCGCCACTTTCTCATCGCTTATGCCTGCTTTGCCTGCCTTTGCCCCTCGCTTTCTGGGCTTTCTCCCCAAATTGCGGTTCCCTTTTTCTGAATAGGCAAAGAACAGGTCGTCACTCTCGACAATGCCTTGGAACTCATCTGGCGAAACACTCGCAAAGGAAGTGAGCAATTTGTGCCGCCAATCAAAAGAGGTCTGTATGGAAATCCCCGTTTCTTTGGCACTTTTCCTAATAGTATAACCCGATAAAAGGCAGTATAGATATTTGTTCACCTTGTCCTTCTTTTTCAGGGCAAACCAAAATTTGCCCGTAGTTTCGCTAAAGTTCTTCCCACAACCATTGCAAACATAGCGCTGTACGCCCTTTAGTTTGCCATTGGCACGTATCCTGTGGTCCTTGCAGTGCGGACAGGAAATAGCTTTTAGCTCATTATTGTCCATAACCTCTTTGTCCTTTAAGGTCAAGGACAACAGAGTGGAAACAATCTCTTGTTGGACGCTGCTATCACTATTAACGAAATAATCTCGAAAATCTACTGGAATCATATCAAAATGAGTTTTGAACAAAGATAATACATATTTATTTTAGAACTAAGCCAAAAGACCTAACAGGTTTTTGAAACCTGTTAGGTCTGAGCGGTGATGATGAGCTAAAAGATTAAACCTTCTAATCCTTATCTTTCTTTATATCCTGATTCTTTTGACTCGTCAACTGCTTAATCACCTCAGGGCTCTTCGCCATATTTTCCATAAAAGGTTTAAAGAGGTCAATAGGGATAGGGAAAAGTGTGGTAGAATTATTTTCGGCTGCAATTTCGGTTAAGGTTTGCAGATAACGAAGTGTCAACGCACTCGGTTGTCTCGAAAGCACTTCAGCGGCATCCGTTAATTTTTGAGAAGCCTGAAACTCTCCTTCGGCGGCAATTACTTTTGCCCTTCTGTCTCTTTCAGCCTCGGCTTGTCTGGCCATTGCTCGTTGCATTTCCTGTGGCAAATCGACTTGTTTAATTTCTACAGTCGAAACCTTAACGCCCCAAGGATCGGTATGCGCATCGATAATTTCCTGCAACTGCAGATTCAGTTTATCGCGTTGAGAAAGAATTTCATCTAATTCAGATTGTCCCAGGACACTACGAAGAATCGTTTGGGAAAGTTGTGAGGTGGCATAAAAATAATCTTCCACCTCAATAGTCGCTTTTTCAGCATTAACTACCCGAAAATAGACAACTGCATTTACTTTCAAGGTAACGTTATCCAATGAAATAATATCTTGGGTTGGCACATCGTGGACAATAGTTCGAAGTGTTACTTTTTTCATTTTATCAATAAAAGGAATAAGGATAATAAGTCCCGGTCCTTTGCTTCCTCCTTGGGTAACTCTTCCCAAACGGAATACAACAGCACGTTCATATTCTTTTAGAATTTTTATTGAACTGAGTAAAATGAGGACAACGAAAAAGATTAATACATAAATTGGGATCATAATAATTGATTTTTAATTAGTTGCTAAAGGTACGGCTTTAACGGTGAGTTTGAATTGATTAAACGCAACAACTTCTATTTCAGTTTTGGCAGCTATAGCTCCCTTATCAGCAATGGCATTCCAAAATTCCCCGTTTACTCTCACTCTTCCTTCGGGGGAAAGTGCTTCCATTGCAATACCTCTTAGGCCAACTAACGCTTCAATCCCCGTTTTCTGCTTACCAAATTGAGCTTTAATGCCAAAAAAGATAAGCAAAATGAAAAAAGCTGAAATTATCACAATAGAAGTTATAAGCACGGACCAAGAAATATAAAGCACATCGCCAGAAGCGGTTTCGTCAATTAAAAATATGGATCCCAGGAATAAACAAATTACACCGCCGATGGATAGTAAGGCATAGCTCTGAATTTTTATTTCCAACACGAAAAGGATAACGCCCACAACGATTAATGCCAGTCCGGTATAATCAATTGGCAAAACGGACATTCCGTAAGCGGCGAGTATCAAACAAACGACACCGACAATGCCGGGAGCCAATCCGCCGGGATTACTAAATTCAAAAAATAAGCCCATCAAACCCATTATTAAAAACACGTACATCAAATTGGGGTTACTCAAGAAAGTTAGAAACTTCAACTTCTGTCCCATTTCTACGGTTTCAACTTCCACCGAAGCCGTGTGAAGGATTATTTCCTTTCCGGAATTTAACTGAACCGTCCGACCATCAATTTTGGTAAGCAATTCATTCAAATTATTAGCTTTCAATTCAATTATATTATTTGCTAATGCTTGTTCCGCTGAGAAGGAGCGGCTATTGGTAACCATCTGCATAATCAATGTGGTGTCTTTCTTTCTGTGTTCGGCAATGGAACGAATGAAAGCTGCTGCATCTTCTGTCATTTTCGCATTCATAATGGAATCTGGAACGCTGCCCAGCAAAACAGGATGAGACGCACCGATATTCGACCCGGGACTCATAGCCGTGATATTTGCAGCGAGTGCAATAAAAGCTCCGGCAGAACCAGCATGCGCGCCTGATGGTCCAACAAAAGAAATAACAGGAATGGGGGAATTCATTATTTCACCTACCATCTCCCTTGTAGCTTCCAATAAACCTCCGGGCGTATTGATTTTCAGCATCACACAAACCGCATTTTCTTCGGCAGCTTTGTGAAGTCCGTTGTTAATATAGTCCGCTGTTGAATTATAAATAGGTCCGTCCAAGTTCAGGACAACTATCTTCTGTGCATGCACCAAGCTGCTAAACGTTAAGCTTAGGATTACAAAGAATGTTTTTAAAGGGAAATGCTTCATTTTAATTGTCAAAAGAAATTTCCTTTAAAGGTAAACAATGTAATTCGGAATTTGGATGGATTTTGGTTTTAGTATAGAAAAATTTCTTTATTTCTAACCGTGCTATGACGCCCTTTCAGGGCTTGATATAGATAGTTAGCCGGATGGGCTGCACCCATCCTTTCTGGTATGATGCCCTTTCAGGGCTGGATACATATATAGTTAGCCGGATGGGCTACACCCATCCTTCTGGTATGATGCCCTTTCAGGGCTGGGATGTAAAAGCCCTGAAAGGGTGATATACCTCAACATTC
>JBDNFD010000116.1:0-5750 GCA_041689995.1 Flavobacteriaceae bacterium
AAAAGGGAAATATGAGAGATTATGCCACTTTGGAACAATTGGTGGTTTTGAGCAATATGGAAAGTATAAACGCTTTACTTATTCAACAAGGGTTGTCCCAAAGTGATCGACTTTTACAACTCAACAAAATTGCCATAAAGCAAATGAAATCTTTGCTTGAAAGTAAAGCAATCAAGAAACTAAAATAAATCATGGAAATTTCAATGAAACTGCAGTTTTGTGCTAAAATTAGAAACTAAATTAGAAGGAAAATCCAAATCAAATTTAAGAACCTAAATTTTGAAACTATAATTATGAACTGGAAAACCGCAAAAGTTTACGAAGATATTACTTATAAAAAATCTAATGGTGTGGCGCGAATAGCTTTTAATCGTCCGGAGGTGCGCAACGCTTTTCGCCCGAAAACAACGAGCGAATTGTACGATGCGTTTTATGATGCGCAAGAAGACACTTCTATTGGCGTGGTGCTACTTTCCGCTGAAGGACCATCTTCGAAAGACGGCATTTGGTCGTTTTGCAGTGGCGGGGATCAGAAATCGCGCGGGCACCAAGGTTATGTGGGTGATGATGGTCAGCACCGATTGAATATTCTGGAGGTGCAGCGCCAAATCCGGTTTATGCCAAAAGCGGTAATCGCCGTGGTTCCCGGCTGGGCAGTTGGCGGCGGCCACAGTTTGCACGTGGTTTGTGATATGACGTTGGCGAGCAAGGAACACGCTATTTTCAAACAAACCGACGCAGATGTTACGAGTTTCGATGGGGGATATGGTTCTGCTTATTTGGCGAAAATGGTCGGACAGAAAAAAGCACGGGAAATTTTCTTTCTCGGGAGAAATTATTCCGCTCAAGAAGCTTTCGAGATGGGAATGGTAAATGCTGTAATTCCACATGATGAACTGGAAGAAACGGCTTATGAATGGGCGCAAGAAATTTTGCAAAAGTCGCCGACCTCCATTAAAATGTTAAAATTTGCCATGAACCTTACCGACGACGGAATGGTGGGCCAGCAGGTTTTTGCAGGTGAAGCTACGCGCTTGGCGTATATGACCGACGAAGCCAAAGAAGGAAGAAATGCGTTTCTGGAAAAACGCAAACCCAATTTTGAAAAGAAATGGTTGCCATAGGATTACCGATTTTTGAAGAATGACTTTTGATTAACAAATATTTTCAGCTATTGAAGTAATTTTGAACTTTCAAACCTTGAACTTAAATTCCGATAATGGAAAACTTCACGAACGAATCCGTCGATATTTCGTCCCTTCCGAATTATGAGGAAGTGGATTTCCGACCGATTTCAAGAAAATATTTGATCAAAACTTTATTGCAAACAACCGGTTTCTTCGCGGTGTTGTTGATTGGTTGCGGGGTTTTGTTTTATTTGGAGTGGAATTCAACCTATATTTTCGGGATTCTTCTTGTTATTTTAGTTTGGTTCGCTTTCATGTTTTGGAATGTTTTCAAACTTCAAAAGAATTATGGATTTGCACTTCGCGAAAAAGATATTCTGTACCGCCGCGGATTTATTGTCAACAAAACAACGGTCATCCCTTTCAACCGGGTTCAACATGTTTCCACCACAAGGGGGATTTTAGATAAAAAATTGGGCATCGCCACGCTGGAAATTTTTACTGCCGGCGGAAGTGGAAGCGATATAAAAATCCCTGGATTGGAACCCGATTTGGCCCTTCGGTTAAAAGAAGCGGTTTCCAAAAAATTAGCTGCTGATGTCTCCTAAACCTTTTGAAAACCCGCAACGCCAATCCGAAATTGGTGTGATCCTTATTTTCTTTCTCACGCTTTACAAATTGTTTCGCGGCTTGTGGGCTATTGCAGCTTATCTGATTTTTTCAACCCCAAGCGGAAAAACATTGCTGTACGTGGGTTTGGGCTTGACGGTTTTGGGAATTTTGGTTTTTATGTACAGTTATGTGTATTATCGAAAGTTTCAATTTCACATCGATTATGAAAATGAAAGTTTCGTCTTGCAAAAAGGGGTTTTTTCTTCGGAAGTAATTGAAATCCCATTTGATAAAATCCAACAAGTCAACACCGAGCAATCTTTGTTACAGCGGTTGACAAACGTGCACAAATTGGTAATCGATACAGCGGGCGGAAAGGAAAAGGAAGTCAGCATTCACGCTATTTCAAAGACCAAAGCGAACCAGCTTTCTGCAATTTTGATGGAAGCCAAGGAATCTTCACAAACTGAGGCTGAGGTTGAAACCAGCACTATTTCAGCGGAGAAAGAAGGAATTGTATGGAGTTACAAAATGGATATTCTGACCTTGTTGAAAATCGGGATCAGCTCCAATTATTTCCGTGGATTGATATTGATCGCCGTTTTTTTCTCCTCAATTTACCAAGAATTAAGCCGTTGGTTTCAAGACAGTGAAATCTTGGATTCCTATATGACCGATTTGCCGGATCCTTCAAATTCCGTTTCTGGTTTGCTGTTGGCGGGAATTGTCGTGTTATTGGGCAGTATCCTGATTACCGTTATTGAGGTGTTCATCAAATATTTCAATTTGAAATTACAGCGGACAAAAAGTAATTTGCAGTTGCAAATGGGATTGAAAACCAACAGGAAGGTTTCGTTGCAGCCACGGCGCGTGCAGTTGTTGCAAATTAAAAGCAATCCGGTTCAAAAATGTCTGAACCTGCACGAAATGCAAATCTCGCTGGCGAACAGTGAAAATTCCCTCGGAAAAAGTAAGATAAAAATTCCCGGGCTCGGAAAAGAGATCGTTTCAAAAGTGAATACCTTTTTGTACCCCGAAGAAAAAAGTAGCTTTCAAGAAATCTTCAAACCACATATTATATTGTTTTTCAGAAAGTTGTTCATTTCCATTTTGATGATTTCGGTTGCTTTTTATGTTTTATTTCTGCTTGTTCAATTGAATTTCCAAACCTTGGTTTTACTGGCGGTTTTGTGCTTTATCGGAATGACGATTTATCAATTTCTTCTTTTCAAATCCTTGCGATTGCATATTTCCGAGGAATTTATTATTAAGAAGCATGGTTTTTGGAGTAGCGTGGAAGGACGGCTCGAAACTTTTAAAATCCAAGCCATCACCATTCGAGAACCTTATTTTTACCAAAAGCGGGATTTGGTGAATATTTTGTTCCACACCGCGGGAGGCGATGTTTCCTTTCATGCGGTGCATAAAGATATTCTTCCGTATATAAATTTTGTATTTTATAAAATTGAATCGAGCGAAAAAAATTGGATGTGATTGTTGATTTTCAACTTTCGTACGAATAATTAATCATCGGGCTTTATTTTCACAAAATAAAACCCGACTTTCAACGTCGGGTAAATCGTTCAAAATGTTTTTAACGAATTTGAGATTCCTATTAAATAAAGCGCGTAATGAACCATGATAAATCTTCAGTTATTATAAGGTCCTGGGTGAATGCATATTCTGATAAAATGTATTCGTGGGCTTTGTATAAAACAAGCAGTAAAGAAACTGCCGAAGATCTGGTGCAGGATACATTTGTGGCCGCTTTTCAATCTTTCGAAAAATTTAAGGAGAAAAGCAGTCCCAAGACCTGGCTTTTTGGTATTCTCAATAATAAAATTGCCGATCATTTCCGGAAGGTTTATCGCCTGCCTACGGTAAATGAAAGTGACAGAAATCCGGAAGGCGGTAAAGATTTTTTAGATATTTTTTTTGATGCAGATGGAAGCTGGATAAAAGAACAGAGACCAGATTCATGGCCTGATGATTCTCATCTTCTTGATAATCCCGAGTTTGTAAAAACGCTTCAGGCGTGTATGAATGAATTACCATCAAAGTGGTTTGCGGCCATCAATTTAAAATATCTTGAAGGAAAAAGAGGGGAACAAATTTGTCAGGAAATAGGGATAACGCCTACTAATTTCTGGCAAATGCTTCATAGGGCTAAATTGCAGTTACGAAAATGCCTGGAGAATCATTGGTTTAAAAGATAATGGAATGAAAAAGATAATGAATTGGTTAATGCTTTCATGCAAAAAAGCAACTGAATTGATAGAGAGGAAGTTGTTGGTAAAACTTTCTTTCAAAGAAAAAATGCAATTGCAAGTACATAAAAGTATGTGTAGCGCATGCACGGCTTATGAGATACAAAGCAAAAAAATAGATGAATTATTACATAAACAAATCAATAACGATAGTACTCAAAAATTCGACAATATTAGAAATGAAGATTTGAAGAAAAGGATAATTGATAATCTTAGTAGTTAAACAGACCCAGGTTTCTTATAAAAGTTCAAATTGATTGCCGTTTCTTCATCTTTAACCGTTTTACAATAATTCTCATTCTCTTTTCAGAGACTACAGGTTCTTTTTTGAGGATAATTTAGAAAATCAAATGTATCCAGGATTAAATCATTATTTAAATGTCGTAGCATATAAACAATATGCCAAGCATTTTTTAGATAAGAAAAAATCGTTTTTTTCAAATCACCTGCTTTAATTCCTATATCGTTTTTTCAAAAGTAGTTTGACGGAATAATATTCCATCACTTGCAATAAGCTTAACTCGTTGGTAAAAGGCTGAGGATTACATTATTAATGGAAAAACGGAGATAGCGCCATAACATTTTATAAAATGGTCTTCGGAGATTTTATTAATTTATGTGTCAGGTTTTGCATGATCCTTCTACTGTTACTATATAAAACATTAATTAATAAAACAAAAATCATGAAAACAAAAAAATTAAGATTATCAACACTTTTATTTGCAGCCATTTTGATGGCAGGAATGTTCAGTTTTACTGCTGTGCAGGCACAAACTATCGAACCCGTAACAGTAAAGTCTTCTAAAGACTATGACGGAACCATTAACGCTATTAAGAAAGCGGTTTCTGGTGGAGGTATGATGGTATTGTCTGAGCTCGACCAAGGAAAGGTGCTTTCTATGACCGGCCTGTCAATAAATGCTCATTCATTTTTTGTAGGAAACCCGAATGTTGGGAAACAGGCCTTTTCATCTGATCCTTCAGTGGGTCTTGTGATTCCTGTAAGAATAAATGTGTATGAAGAAAACGGAGCCACTTATGTCAATTATTTCAAACCTTCTGATCTCTTCTCTTCGTTCAACAATTCCAATGTAAAAATGTTAGCGCAAAAACTGGACGAAAAGCTGGCAATGATGATGAAGATGATTTCTATGTAAATTATATAAATGAGAAGCCGTAAATTATTTTTTCGGCTTCTTTTTTATTTGTTTAATTTTAAAAAACTTCCTAAGATGAAAACCGAAAAAACGAAATTGATTATAGCACTAATTATACTTTTTCTCGCAGCTATTTCGCCTAATCTGTTTCCTTATGCTGCATCGGGAAGGGCGGAACTTTCTTCGCTGGCTCTGATATATTTGATTCCTTCGGCAGTACTTATTTTCATAATAATTGGTGTCACTCTTTTTTTAAAATACAAAAATCTTAAAAGGCAAATTATCAATGGAATTGTGGCCGGCATAGTGGCAACCATTGCGCTGGAGATTGTACGGGAAATAGGTTACAGACTTGGATACATGCCTGGCGATTTACCCAAGCTGATGGGTGTTTTGCTTCTTAACCGGTTTGCTGATGGTCCGGATACCTGGTCAAATATTGCAGGATGGGCATACCATTTTTGGAATGGCGCATGCTTTGGAATTATATTTAGCTTATTATTTGGAAGATCAAACACGGCGTGGGGCATAGTTTATGGAATAGTTCTCGGAATTGGATTTATGATAAGCCCGGTTACAAGAGTGTT
>JBDNFD010000117.1:0-16318 GCA_041689995.1 Flavobacteriaceae bacterium
TCCGCCACCGTGATCGTCTTCTTTGATGTCAATCAAAGCACATTCAGTGGTCAAAATCATTCCCGCAACGGAAGCGGCATTTTCCAAGGCGATCCGGGTTACTTTTTTCGGATCGATAATCCCGGCTTTCAACATATCCACATAGGTTTCAGTCTTGGCATCAAATCCTTTTTTGCCTTCCAAAACTTTGTTTAGGACTACGGAACCTTCACCACCTGCATTTTCAACAATAATGCGCAAAGGAGCTTCAATGGCTTTATTTACAATTTCCACACCTGTGGCTTCATCTGCATTAAGGGTTTTAAGATCGCGAAGACAAGCTTTTGCCCGCACAAAGGCAACTCCGCCTCCAGCAACAATACCTTCTTCAACAGCAGCTCGCGTGGCGTGCAAGGCATCGTCAACACGGTCTTTTTTCTCTTTCATTTCAATCTCGGAAGCAGCTCCGACGTACAATACGGCTACTCCTCCAGACAATTTGGCCAAACGTTCCTGCAATTTTTCTTTGTCATAATCGCTGGTGGTCGTTTCAATTTGAGACTTAATTTGGTTGATGCGGTTTTTAATCTTTTTATCTTCACCGGCTCCGTTCACAATGGTGGTATTATCTTTGTCGATGGCCACTTTTTCAGCGGTTCCCAAATGTTCCATGGTCGCATTTTCCATTGTAAAACCGGTTTCTTCAGAAATAACGGTTCCTCCGGTCAAAATTGCGATGTCTTCCAACATTGCTTTTCGTCGGTCACCAAATCCGGGTGCTTTTACTGCAGCAATTTTCAAAGAACCTCTCAATTTGTTTACGACCAAAGTTGCCAATGCTTCGCCATCGACATCTTCTGCGATGATCAATAGAGGTTTTCCAGATTGTGCCACAGGTTCCAAAACCGGAAGTAAATCTTTCATTGCCGAAACTTTTTTATCCACGATTAGAATATATGGATTTTCTAAATCGGCCGTCATTTTTTCGGTATTAGTCACAAAGTAAGGAGAAAGATAACCACGATCAAATTGCATTCCTTCCACAACATCTACATAGGTATCAGTTCCTTTGGCTTCTTCCACGGTAATTACACCTTCTTTTCCAACTTTCCCGAAAGCTTTTGCGATTAAATCACCAATATGATCATCATTATTCGCAGAAATGGAAGCTACTTGTTTGATTTTTTCAGAAGAATTCCCTACTTCTTGGGTTTGTTTCTGCAAATCGGCGGTAATTGCTGCCACTGCTTTGTCAATTCCACGTTTCAAATCCATGGGATTTGCTCCTGAGGCCACGTTTTTCAATCCTTCTTTCACAATAGCTTGAGCCAAAACCGTAGCGGTTGTGGTTCCATCACCAGCAAGGTCGTTGGTTTTTGAAGCTACTTCTTTTACCATTTGAGCGCCCATGTTTTCCAATGGATCGGAAAGTTCAATTTCTTTTGCCACGGTCACCCCATCTTTGGTAACGACTGGTGCCCCAAATGATTTGCTGATGATCACATTTCGTCCTTTTGGTCCCAACGTTACTTTTACGGCGTTCGCCAATGCATCCACACCGCGTTTAATACCGTCGCGTGCTTCAATTTCGTATTTAATATCTTTTGCCATTTTTTGTTTATTTATCCCCTGCAAACGCAGGAATTATGTGTTAATATATTCAATTTTATTTTTAAACGATTGCCAAGATGTCATCTTCCCGCATGATCAAATAATCTGTTCCTTCCAATTTAAGTTCAGTTCCGGCATATTTCCCGTAAAGGACCATATCATCAACCTTGACGGTCATCTCATGTTTTTTGGTACCCGATCCGACAGCTACCACTTTCCCCTTTTGAGGTTTTTCTTTAGCTGTTTCGGGAATATAAATTCCAGAAGCGGTTTTAATTTCGGCGGCCAATGGTTCAATAAGCACACGATCCGATAAAGGTTTGATTTTTAATTTCATGTTTATATTTTTTTGGTTAAGTATTGTTTAATGCAGGTTCCTTTTCCAAAAGTATGCCATAAGAAAAAGACTGACAATTTCAACAAAAAATGCCAGCTTGTCAGAAGTTGGCATTTTTAAAAACGATATGGAATATCTTTTATTCCGGTTGCGTGACCGGCGTGGTTTGAACGGGTGCCGGAGTAGTTGCGGGAATTGTGTTTTCCATTCGGTCGCCACCAATAACCTTGGATTCTGGATTTGCCCTTGATTCCATTATGGTAAAATTTGACAACAAAATCAAAACCAACAACAGTGTGGCCAAAGCCCAAGTACTTTTATCCAAAAAATCAGTAGTTTTCTGTACCCCGCCCAATTGTTGGGTTCCTCCGCCCCCGAAAGAAGAAGAAAGTCCGCCACCTTTTGGGTTTTGTACCATTATAACTACGATCAGCAAAAACGCTACGATCAGGATCAAAACTAGGAATATCGCAAATGTGCTCATTGGGTTCTATTTTCTTGTAATTTTTCTATTGCTCGAATTTGGTCTGCAAAGAAACCACTTTTTTCGGGATTTTTCAAAATTAAAATTTTATAAGCCCGAATTGCTTTTTCATAGTTCTTTTGTTGCAAATAAACCCGTGCCAGTGTTTCGGTCATCAACTGATTCGGAAAATAATAATCGGTCTTGCTTCTATTTTCGATTTTTGGCGTTCCTGTGGGCGGAAGTATCTTTGGGCTTTCTGAAATGAACTTATCGACCAGTTCGGCTTTACGTTCTTTTTCGGGATTATTTTCCGTAATTTTTGAAAGGGGTTTTATCTTTGTCAACTGCAACCATTCTGAAAACGAGTGCGCTTCATCTGGACTAAATTCCAAAGGTTTTCTACTTTCCGTGGCTTCCCGAACCGAAAAAAGATTGGGATCAAAAACCCGATTTGCATCTTGATCGTTCATCCGTAAAGTTTCATGGAGTTCATTTTCCACAATTATTTCAGGAAGATCATTTAGATTTTGATCTTTGATTTCTTCGGAAATTTTTTGTTGGGAGAATTCTTCCGAGGTAATCCATTCAAAAAGCACACTTCTATCCGTACTAATAGCCGCTGCTTTTTTAAGAGCTGAATTGTACAAAAAGGCTTTGTGCGTTTTTAGGCCTTTTAAGCGCAAAGCATGGGCCGCTTGGAAATAAGGATGTTTTTCCAAAATTGTTTCCAACTGATTGGTTTCGGAAAAGTTTATTTTTTCCGGATAGGATAAAATCGCAATGAATTCCGATTTTGTCATTATTACCAATCTGTCAGCGATTCATTAAAAATATCTTGGGCTATTCTTGTAAAAATAACTTCCAAAGCTGTTTCCAATTGGCTGCCTGTTAAAAGTGACGAACCCCCGTAATCGTAGTAAAATGAAAAACGTTTTTCAAAATCTTTTTCGGGTTCCAGAGTATTGAAAAACCGTACATTAATGGCGATCGTCAATCTGTTTTGGGCAGCGGTACTATTCGCCGTGGCGGTCATCGGAGAAATATAATATTCCACAATTTCCCCGGAATAAATTAAATCACCCCCGGAATTTGTCAGTCCCAAACTGGTTTGGCTCTGAATGAGATCTTGAAGTTTCAAAGTGAAATCGCGTTCGATGCCAGGTTCGACAAGTGCAGCGGCATTTTGAAAATAATCCACTTGAAAAGTTTTGGCGCTCCCAACATCGGCACCAGAAAAGGAATAAATACCACAAGAAACAGGAAGCATGGTGACCAAAATGGCAAAACCAGCTGTAAACAAAAACTTCCATCTGGAATTTCTCATAATCCGAATTGCTTTATTTTCCTGTACAAGGTGCGTTCACTGATGCCCAACTCGTCCGCCGCTGCCTTTCGCTTACTCTGATGCCGGACCAAGGATTTTTTAATAAGTTCCAGTTCTTTATCGTGCAGCGACAAAGTTTCTACTTCATTGATTTCTTCGGCAAAGGAATAAGGGTCTTCATGCGGTTTGGAATTTTTGCTTTTCTCTGGAATTCGCAATACTTCCATTTGCTCTTCCATTTCTTCTTCAAAAGCTTCTTGGTCGCTATCGTCGCCGTATATTTTTTGAATCAAGCGTTCATTATCGTCCTGAACCTTTTTAGTGTCGCCATTTCGCATAATTTCCATGGTCAACTTTTTCAAATCGTTTAAATCGCTTTTCATATCGAAAAGCACTTTGTACAAAATTTCGCGTTCATTACCGAAATCACTTTCGCTTTTTCCAGAAGGAACAATGGCCGGCAAATTATTTCCTGTGGAATTTGGTAAATATGCTTTTAAAATTTCGATGTCTATATCTCGTTCTTTTTCCAACACCGAAATTTGTTCGGCAACGTTCCGCAATTGGCGAATGTTTCCAGGCCACCGGTTTTTGCACAATAATTCCACCGCTTCACCATCCAATTTTATGGTGGGCATTTTATATTTCAGGGCAAAATCGGAAGCAAATTTTCGAAACAACAAATGAATGTCTTCTTTTCGGTTGCGCAAGGGCGGGATTTTTATTTCAATGGTGCTTAAACGATAATATAGATCTTCCCGGAATTTTTCCTTCTTGATGGCTTCTTCCATATCCATATTCGTGGCCGCCACAATCCGGACATCCGTTTTTTGAACTTTTGAAGAACCTACTTTTATGAATTCGCCATTTTCCAAAATCCGCAATAAACGCACTTGGGTGGTTAGGGGAAGTTCACCCACTTCATCCAAAAAAATAGTGCCGCCATCGGTAACCTCAAAATAGCCGTCACGCGCTTGGGAAGCCCCGGTAAACGCACCTTTTTCGTGCCCGAACAATTCGCTGTCAATGGTTCCTTCGGGAATTGCCCCGCAGTTCACGGCGATGTATTTTGCATGTTTCCTGTGAGAAAGCGAATGGATTATTTTTGGCAGACTTTCTTTTCCGACCCCACTTTCCCCAGTTACCAAAATGGAAATATCCGTTGGCGCTACTTGTATCGCTTTTTCCACCGCACGGTTCAGCTTCGGATCGTTGCCGATTATGCCAAAACGTTGTTTTGTTGCTTGAATTGATTCCATAATAAGTCCCTATCTCCCAAATGGGAAATTTGTTTTACAATATTCAGGAAAAATATTAAAAGAATATGATTGACTGAACATAATTTAATTTTAAGAATCGATTGCCGCCCTTTTTGGGGCTGGAGCTGCTTTCCCTAACAAAGTTGCGCTGGTGCAATCCTCAATCTTCACCATTGCAAAATCCCCAATTTGATAATTTCCCTTTGGGAAAACCACCACCGTGTTTTGGGTCGTGCGGCCACTCCAATCTGTAACGGATTTTTTGGATTCTTTTTCAATAAGTACTTCCACGGTTTTTCCCAAAAACTGATGTGTACGAAATTGGCTGTGTTCACGTTGTTTTTGGATAATTTCCGCCAAACGGCGTTTTTTTATTTCTTCTGGGACGTCATCTTCCATTTTCCTTTCCGCCGCAGTGCCAGGGCGTTCGGAGTAGGCGAACATAAATCCAAAATCATATTTCACATACTCCATTAAAGACAAAGTATCTTGGTGATCATCTTCAGTTTCGGTGGGAAATCCGACAATTATGTCTTGTGAAATACCACAATCTGGAATACGTTCACGGATGCCGTCAATTAGTTTGAAGTATTCCTCACGCGTGTGCAAACGGTTCATATTTTTCAAAATACGGTCGCTACCACTTTGCACCGGCAAATGAATGTTTTTACAAATATTTTCATGTTTTGCCATGACATCGATGACTTCAAAAGTCATATCTTGTGGATTGGAAGTCGAAAACCGAATCCGCATTTTTGGATGCGCAAGAGCCACTAAATCCAACAAAGAAGCAAAATTTACGGAAGTGGCTTTTTGCATTTCCGATGCTTTGGGAAAATCTTTTTTCAGTCCTCCGCCATACCAAAGATAGGAATCAACATTTTGACCCAATAAGGTAATTTCTTTAAACTCTTTTTTCGCAAGATCGTCCACTTCAGCCAAGATACTTTGTGGATCACGGCTGCGCTCACGTCCGCGGGTGAACGGCACCACGCAAAATGTGCACATATTATCGCAACCGCGCGTGATGGAAACAAAAGCAGAAACCCCGTTGCTTTGCAAGCGTACCGGGGAAATATCGCCATAAGTTTCTTCTTTGGAAAGGATAACGTTCACGGCTTCGCGACCTGCTTCCACTTCTTTGATAAGGTTCGGCAAATCTTTGTAGGCATCTGGACCCACGACCAAATCAACAATTTTTTCTTCCTCCAAGAATTTGCTTTTCAAGCGTTCGGCCATGCAGCCCAACACGCCAACTTTCATTTTCGGGTTTATCTTTTTTACAGCGTTGTATTTTTCCAAGCGTTTCCGCACCGTCAATTCCGCTTTTTCACGAATGGAACATGTATTCACCAGAACCAGATCGGCTTCTTCCAACTTATCGGTTGTGTTGAAACCTTCTTTCGCCAAAATAGACGCAACAATTTCACTGTCGCTGAAATTCATTTGACAACCATAACTTTCAATAAAAAGTTTGCGTTGGTTTTTGATTTGGGGCTCTAAAGTCAAAGTACTCCCCTGTAAATTTTCATCAATTAGCTTCTCCATAGTCCTTTTTCAGGTGAAATTTGAAATGCAAAGATACATCTTAAACCATATTCTGACAAACTGACAGGGCTTTAAATTTTTTGAAAAAAGATAAACCTAACAGGTTTCGAAAACCTGTTAGGTTTTGTCAATCATTTTTCCGTTCCACAGGTTCCAGACCCTCTATTTCACGGCTCCCGGAATCAAGTCCCAAATTCAACTCTGTTCGGTTGCCGGGGTTTTCCGGGGAATATTCGGGTTTTCCTTCTTCTCCATAAAAATAGCTGAACTTATCAAGATACTGATTGAATTCCGATATTTTTTCATTGATGAGTTTTTCATCTTGATTTCTCACCAATATATCAATCAACCCGCGATATGATTCAATATTAGTTACAATTTCATCGAGATACTTGTATTGACGTTCTAATTTTAATGAACTGTAATAATCCAAGTTTTCTTGGTATTTCTTGGCTACATTTTCCCAAAGAGCACGTGCTTTATCCCGTTCGCCAACTTGATAATATCCATTGATATATGGGTCCAATAGGGAATAAAAACCGAAATATTTAACGGGCATTTTTTCCATTGCCAAATCTAAAACTTTGGTTGCACGCACCGTATCTTTTTCCGCCAATAAAGTATCAACCAAACGGGAAAGGTTCATGCGGTATGTAATGGCATTTCTACGGGTTTGCGGATCGTGATAAATTTCCGAACTGCCGCTGTTCCCCCATTTCCAATTCATTACAATATCATACATTTTTTCTTCATCGATGCGGCCCATTTCGTAATATATTTTCGGATTATGGGGGGTTTTTATGGGAACCAATTGATAGGTGACACCATCCAACTGCAGGTAATCTTTCATCCATAGATAATCGGAATCACCGTATGCGCCACCCGTGAAATAAATGGGTCGTTCCCAATTATTGCCGGCCACAATATCGAACATGATCAAACTGTTTTTGTAAAGTATATCTTGTGAAACGTGGATATCTATATAAGGAACTATTTTATCTTCATCCACGGGTTCTACAATCCCATTTTTGAGTACAGTTTCTTTATTTACCGGCAGTCGCATATCTTTGGCTGGAAAGGTATTGGCAACCTGGCCACTTTCCATTTCTACTTGTGTAGTTTCATTGTCGCTCTTAATATATTTCAACCAAGTATCGATATCCAATGTATCTTTCACGCGCGCATCTTTTTGATACCAGATGAAATCGTTGGTCCCATATCGATAATCATCATGACCCAACAAGGTTTTCATCGGGGCACTTTTATATGCTGCTCTTCTTGCTTGGTCAATATACCAACCTGTACCCAATAAACTAGTGTTCAACACACGCACGTCGGTTCTATATCCTTCCACCTCTTGCGCATACCAAAGGGCGAAAGTATCGTTATCGCCAATGGTGAATAGAATTGCGTTTTGATCTACGGAATCCAGGTATTTTTTGGCCATGGCGAGGGCAGTGTAGCGATTGGATCGATCGTGATCGTTCCAGTTTTCAGCAATTAAAATTCCAGGAACCACCAAACAAATTGCGAAAGCCACAGGAGCCGCCACTTTGGGACGTAAATATTTCTTGAACCAATCAAAGAGCGCAAAAACCCCGATACCCATCCAAAGGGCGAAAACATAAAAAGATCCGACCAGCGCATAGTCACGTTCGCGAGGTTCAAAAGGACGTTCGTTCAGATAAATTTTCAGGGCAATTCCTGTGAAAAGAAACAAAACCATCAATGCCCAAGCCGTTTTTTTATCTTTTTTGAAATGAAAAACAAGGCCTAAAATCCCCAAAAGCAAGGGCAGGAAAAAATAAGTATTTCGGGCAGGATTATTTTTCACATCTGTGGGAAGATTGTTCTGCGATCCGATAAAAAGTTCATCAATAAAATTAATACCGCTGAGCCAGTTTCCATGTAAATCGGTATATTCACCTTGAACATCATCTTGACGGCCCACAAAATTCCACATAAAATAACGCCAATACATGTAACCGACTTGATATTCCAAAAAGTAACCAATATTTTCGGAAAATGTCGGCTTTTCAATGTTCAAATAGCGTTGAAACTTGTTCAAAAATGAAACATAATCGTCATTGCTCATTTTCCCAAGTGCAAAATCGGTTTTCACTTGGTTCACCACTTGCACCAATTCCTCTTGCCTTTGAAATTCTGGCTTAATGGTTATTCCCAAGGGTTCGGTAAATTCCAGATAATTGCTGATATGGCCCGAACTCCACATACGCGGAAAAAAAGCTTTGTGCTTATCGCTTAGGTTTTGAGTGAAATTTTTGTAATTATTAATAATAACATATTCCCTTTTGGTGGTGTCGCGCTCGTAAACCGGTTCCACGTCCGTATAAGGATTTTCGGCATCGAGCCCTGAAAAGATTTCCGTGAATTGCGGACCATAAAACAAATGGGTTTCACCATATTGATCACGGTTATAATAAGCCAACAATTGTCGCGCATTGCTCGGATTATTCTCGTTAATGGTCGTTCCAGCATTGGCACGAATTGGAAGCATGGTCCAACTTGAAAATCCGATGAGGATGAATAAAATACAGAGCAAAAATGTATTGGTTTTTATATGTTTCTTATTTCGGGTGTAACGCAATCCATAATAAAAACCAATAATTATAGTCAAAAAAGCCACAATCGTTCCGGTATTGAACGGCAGACCAATAGAATTCGTGAAAAATACCTCCATTTTCGCAAAATAGGCCAAGGTATAAGGAAGCAAAAGTTTAAAAATAAACATCAAAACCGCTACAACCGCGAGTGTTGCAATTATGAAATTTTTTACGGTAATGGTTTTATAGTTTTTGAAAAAATACAAAAATCCGATGGCCGGAATACTCAACAAAGCCATAAAATGGACCCCAAAAGTAAGACCAATAATGAATGAAATCAGAATTAACCAGCGATCGCCCCGCGGTGTGAACATATCGCGCTCCCAAAGCAAACCCACATAAAAAAGAATGGCCATCATAAAAACGGCCATTGCATAAACTTCGGCTTCCAAGGCATTGAACCAGAAACTATCCGTAAAAGCAAAGGAAAGCGAACCGACAAACGCACTGGCCAAAATCGCAATATTTGTTGCGGAAGTTCTTGGTTCCTTTGGATTCGGGATTTTCGAAACCAACAACGTCAATGACCAAAACATGAACAAAATGGCAAAAGCACTTGCAAAAACCGAAGTCAAGTTCACCATCAAAGCAATCTGATCTGGATCACTTGCAAAAATGGAAAAAAAAGCGCCGAGCATTTGAAAAAGTGGTGCTCCTGGCGGATGACCAACCATCAGTTTGGTGGAAGTGGAAATATATTCCCCTGCGTCCCAAAAACTTAAGGTAGGTTCCACGGTGAGCGAATAAACTATGAGCGCGCACAAAAAAACGGTCCATCCCAAAATTTTGTTCCATTTCCCAAAATCGAAGTTTGCCATGTTGTTAGGTTTGAATAGAGTGGCGAATTTAAGCATAAAAAAATAATGCTTTCCAAACGTTTCGAAAAGACTTTTATTTTAATTCCGTCACTCTGCCGTTGGAAAGGAAAAGAGCCGAACTCCATTTTAGGTTTCAACTGAAACTCAAAGCCTTTCGGATTTCCACAACAAAAAATGAATAATTACTACCGAAATATTTGTGTGGATAAAACTTTGTTTTAAATTTGCACCCACCAAATGAGGAGGCTTTTTGATCCACATTTTAATATTGGCCTATGGTGTAACTGGCAACACATCTGGTTTTGGTCCAGAAGAGTCTAGGTTCGAGCCCTAGTAGGCCAACAAGAAAGGAAAACCGAATTGTGAAAGCGGTTCGGTTTTTTTGGTTTATTTTCTTGGTTTCCAGTTAATTATTTTGATTGTAGTTGTTTTCTTTAAAAATGCTATTCTCTCCGAAACCTTTTCGTTTCCTCAAAAACCCGTTCTAAAATTTTTCGGTCGGCATCAGTAAATTCAATTCCGCGGCGTTTCATCACGATTTCCGCTACTTCAAAAGCTTTAGAAGTTTTGTAAGTCATTGTTCCGCTACTTCCGCCCCAACTGAAACTGGGGATGAAATTTCGAGGAAAACCAGCCCCAAAAATATTGGCACTCACGCCCACCACCGTTCCGGTATTGAACATGGTGTTGATACCACATTTGGAATGGTCGCCCATCATTAGGCCACAAAATTGCAGTCCGGTTTGTGCAAATCTTTCGGTTTGATAATCCCATAGTTTAACATTGGCATAATTGTTTTTTAAATTGGAATTATTGGTGTCAGCACCCAAATTGCACCATTCGCCGATCACGGAATTTCCCAAAAATCCATCATGACCTTTATTGGAATAACCAAAAATAACCGAATTGTTGACTTCGCCGCCAACTCTGCTGTGCGGTCCGATAGTTGTTCCGCCGTAAATTTTGGTCTGCATTTTTAATGTGGAATGTGCACAAAGCGCAAACGGACCGCGAACCGTGCAGCCTTCCATGATTTCTGCATTTTTCCCAATATAAATCGGGCCATCGCTAGCGTTCAAGGAAGAAAAATTTACGATCGCTCCTTCTTCCAAAAAAATATTTTCTTTGTTGATGCAAAAAACAGAGCCGGGAAGTTTTGCTGAAATCCTGTTTTTTGTCAACAAATCGAAATCTGATTGAATTTCCACGGCATTTTTAGAGAAGATATCCCAACTATGTTTTATGGTCGTGGCCTTTTCTTTAAGCTGAAATTTTTCATAAATATCGAAATCTGCTTCGTCGTTTTTCTTAGAAAAATAGGCAACTGGGGTTTCACCATCAAATAAAGCTTGATTCTCTTGAAGGTTTTTAATTTGTTCAACCAAATTTTCCGAGGGAAGATAGGAAGCGTTGATACAAATATTCTCTTCCATTTCTTGAAAAGGCCATTTTTTTTCAAGATAAGCTTCCGTGCGAATGCCGATTTTGATATCCATCCCGAGTACACGAGACCATTTCTCGCGGATAGTTAAAATTCCCACCCTGATTTCGGCCACAGGTCGGGTGAAAGTAAACGGCAATAATTGATTTCGTGCTGGGCCGTCGAATAGGATATAATTCATGTTTAATTCTCTTTGTTACAATTTTTTCTCCTTGAATCCATAATAGAAATAATTTTCCAGTTTCCTTTTTCTTTAAACAATTGAAAAGAATTTGCCCCGCAATGAGTCAATTTTCCGTTGACAAAAAAAGAATAAGGCGTCCAAACATGGGCCATTTCGCCATCAATTTTCACTTCATACAAAAGAATTTTTTCTTGAATTGTCGTTGTTTCCGGCAAATTCGCCAGTGTTTTCAAAAACTCATCAAAACTTTCAGAAGTGATCTTCGTTTCCCCTATTTCGTTTTTACCAATGGAACGCAATGTGATATTTCCGAAGGTCAGTGAACGCATTGTGGCGGTGTCTTGGCGATGCATTGCTTCAAAAAACAGTTCAACGGTTTGTTTCGGATCTGAAATTCGGCTTGTATCATCTTGTGCAAAAACACTCAAGGACATTAGAAGCAACAAGATCATACCCACTTTTTTCATAGTCAAAGAGTTTGTCATGGATCGCTAATTTAGTACTTTTACCAGAACTTTAAACCAAAAAGAATGTCCACCGCAAAAAAAGAATACAAACGCGTCACCACGAAATCATTGGTCGATATGAAACGCAGGGGCGAAAAAATTTCCATGCTCACCGCATATGATTACAGCATGGCGAAAATAGTGGATTCTGCCGGGATCGACGTGATTTTGGTTGGCGATTCTGCCTCGAACGTAATGGCGGGCCACGAAACCACTTTGCCGATTACTTTAGACCAGATGATTTACCACGCTTCCTCCGTTGTGCGTGCCATTGACCGCTCCTTGGTGGTTGTGGATTTGCCCTTTGGAAGTTACCAAAGCGATCCGAAAGAAGCCTTGCGTTCTTCTATCCGGATTATGAAAGAAAGTGGAGGACATGCAGTTAAAATGGAGGGCGGAAAAGAAATTAAAGAATCCATAAAACGCATTTTAAATGCCGGAATTCCGGTAATGGGCCACTTGGGTTTGACCCCACAATCCATTTATAAATTTGGCACTTATACCGTTCGAGCCAAAGAAGAAGAAGAAGCAGAAAAATTAAAAGACGATGCGCTTCTATTAGAAAAAATCGGGTGTTTTGCCGTGGTTTTGGAGAAAGTTCCGGCAAAATTGGCACAAGAAATTGCCGAAAGCATTTCCATTCCCGTTATTGGAATAGGAGCCGGCGGCGGGGTCGATGGACAAGTTCTGGTAATTCACGACATGTTGGGAATGACCCACGAATTCAATCCGCGGTTTTTGCGACGCTATTTGGATTTGTATTCAGAAATGACCAAGGCTTTCAAACAATACAATGATGATGTGAAGTCGAATGATTTCCCTAATGATAAGGAGCAATATTGAAAAATCTTGGAGTTCAGTTTTGAGATGAAAATTATCGCAATTTTACTCTCTAATTCTTGCAATTAAATGCACCGTAATATTCCCATGAAAACCTTGTGGATACTTATTATTATGTTAATCGCCAATTCAACTTTGGCACAAACAACCTATTACAAACTCCAAACCGGTGAAATTCTTACTCAAGAAAATTACAACGAACTCAAAAAAAAGAATTTGAAAATTTCTATAATCCATGAGACTCTTCTTTTTACGGAAACAAAGGGGGATTCGATTATAAAAAACATCAGATTAATGAATATTTTAAATACTTATGATCCTTACGCAAATTTAAGGGAGTATGTGGGACTAAAATTTCCAATCGAAAAATTCAAAAAACCAGATGGCACATTTTATACAATAAATTCCCTAAAAGGCAAACCCACACTTATCAATTTTTGGTTTGCAAATTGTCCGCCGTGCATTAAAGAAATTCCTCTTCTGAACAGGCTAAAAAAAG
Organism: Flavobacteriaceae bacterium; assembly: GCA_041689995.1. Lineage (GTDB taxonomy): Bacteria > Bacteroidota > Bacteroidia > Flavobacteriales > Flavobacteriaceae > DASSWG01. The sequence goes on from JBDNFD010000117.1 coordinate 13,437, forward strand.
AAATGGGTGATTCCGTCAATTTTATTGCCATCACATTTGAAAAAAATCGTGTCGTTAAACATTTTTTAAATAAGACAGATTTTAATTTCGTACATATCGTAGATGCAAAACTGCAGCTTGACTATTTTAATATCCATTCCTATCCCGTAAATATGATTCTGGACAAAGAAGGAACTATCACTCACGTTTTTGGTATGTTTATTTTTAAAAATGATATTAAAAAGATTTTACAACAGCTGTTATCCGACCAATAAATAAAAGAATATCAGTAATTTAGAATTAGTAGATATGAGTACTGGAAGTAAGAAATCAGAATAATTCCGGAATAAAATTTGTAACTTTGATCAAAAAGCTGAAAAAATGGATTTACAAACAAGAAAGATATCATTTGTGCAGGAATTTCTTAAACTTCAAAATGAAGAAATTATAAGTGCTTTGGAGCGAATACTTCAGAAAAAAAAAACTGAATTGACCGAGAAGAAATTCACGCCAATGAGCATGCAGGAGTTGAATGACGAAATTGACCAAGCAATGGATGATATTACGCACGGTCGGGTAATCGAAGTTTCTGAATTAAGAAAAAAGTATCAACAAAAATGGAAATAAAATGGACCAATTTTGCAGATCATAAACTTTCCGATATTTTTGATTTTTATGAATTAATTGCAAGTGCCAGAATTGCTGGAAAATTGATCGATGGAATTATTAAACAAACCATTACTTTAAAAGGAAATCCTTATATAGGAAAAGTGGAAGAATCCCTTCCTCAAAAATCAGAAACATTTCGTTTTTTGGTTCACAAAAGTTACAAAATCATTTATTGGATTGATGAAAAAGAAGATACGGTTCATATTGTAAATATTTTCGACACGAGGCAAAATCCCACAAAAATTGAAAATTTCAAATAAATAGCGATTTCATAGGTGCCAAAAATTCTCTCCAATAAAAATAATCTCCAAATTCTTTATGAAGACAATCACCTTATTGTGGTCAATAAACGCGCGGGCGACATTGTGCAAGGCGATAAAACGGGCGATGCACCTTTGAGCGAAATCGTAAAAGAATATATAAAGGAAAAATACAACAAACCGGGAAATGTATATCTTGGCGTAGTTCACCGTTTGGATCGGCCCACTACAGGAATCGTTTTATTCTCGAAAACCTCGAAAGCGCTCCCTCGCTTAAATAAACTTTTTGCAGAATCCCGAGGTCTCTGGATCGAAAAAACCTATTGGGCGGTAGTGAAAAATCCGCCGCCAAAAACAGAAGATAGTTTGGTCCATTTTTTGAAACGCAATCCGAAACAGAACAAATCATACGCGCATATTCATGAAGTTCCAGATAGTAAAAAAGCTGTTCTGCATTACAAAATCCTAAAAACCCTTGATAATTATACGGTATTGGAAATTAGGTTGGAAACCGGTCGCCACCATCAAATTCGAGCGCAGTTAGCAGCAATTGGTTCCCCAATTAAAGGCGATTTAAAATACGGTTTTCCGCGCAGCAATGAAGACGGAGGAATTCATTTGCATGCTCGGAAATTGGTTTTGGAACATCCCGTAAAAAAAGAACGAATGGAGTTTGTCGCACCAGTTCCTTCTGATTCAATATGGGATTTAGTTTCTGGTTAATGAGCGGTTTATTGCCTTATGGACATTAATTGTTATTGCTCCGATCATGAAAAACTATTTTCTCGATTTGTTTATATGGAAAAACCGTTATCACGTTTTATCATCATACCAACTAACAATTTTGGAAGGATTAATTTCACGAAAAATGAATGTTCTCAACTCTTAATTCTAATTCACCACTTTCAGCTCTTCCACGCTTGCCAAATAACGTTCCGCATCCAAAGCAGCCATACAACCCGTTCCGGCAGCGGTCACAGCTTGGCGGTATTCTTTGTCCTGTACGTCACCGGCAGCAAAAACCCCGGGAATATTCGTTTTGGTCGATTTTCCTTTGGTGATCAAATATCCGGTATCGTCCATTTCCAAGGCACTTTTAAAAATCTCGGTGTTTGGTTTATGTCCGATGGCAATGAACAATCCTGTAATGTCAATAGTTTCTTTTTCCCCAGTTTGGTTATTCACCATTCGCAATCCTTCCACAACTTGTTCACCTAAAACTTCATCAATTTCGGTGTTGAAACGCATTTCTATATTTTTCGTATTTTCCACCCGATGTTGCATGGCTTTTGAAGCGCGCATTTCATCACGGCGGACCAACATGGTCACTTTTTTGCAAATATTCGACAAATAGGTAGCTTCTTCCGCAGCGGTATCCCCTCCTCCAACTATAGCTACTTCTTGGTTTTTATAGAAAAATCCATCGCAAACCGCACAGGCCGAAACGCCGCCTCCGCGCAAACGCTGTTCACTTGGAATACCCAAATATTTTGCGGTCGCACCCGTGGAAATAATGACGGTTTCTGCTTCCACCCAAATAGAATTGTCGATGCACGCCTTGTGAATATCTCCAGCTTCTTTACCAAATTTCATTTCGGTCACCATTCCAATCCGCACTTGCGTTCCGAAACGTTCTGCTTGTTGTTGCAATTGCACCATCATCGTCGGGCCATCAATTCCTTCTGGATAACCTGGATAATTATCCACTTCGGTGGTGGTGGTTAGTTGTCCGCCGGGCTCCATTCCTGTATAAAGTATTGGCTTCATATCGGCCCGTGCAGCGTAAATGGCCGCGGAATAACCAGCGGGACCCGAACCAATGATGAGGCATTTGATGCGTTCTATTTTATCTGTCATAATCGAATTACATTTTATTTGACAAAAATAAGAACTTTTGCCCACAAGAAACGGCACTGGGTCATTAACTATTGTAATAATTCCATTGCGTAAAACAATACCATATTATTTAATTAA
>JBDNFD010000118.1:0-7711 GCA_041689995.1 Flavobacteriaceae bacterium
AATTCTAAAAAATAGGAAAAAAGGGAAAGAGGGAAAGAGGAAATACAAGACAGGAAATCATTATTTCATAAGGCACAAATTCTTCAAAAATCTGTTGCAAAATTGGCTCGAACTAGGTCGAACTAAGTACGGAGTATCTACCTAGTATCTATGGAGTATCTACGAAGCATGTTTTAAGTGGTTTTTGATATAAATATTCGACAAATTTCCTTCAACTTTTACATTTTATATTTTATATTTTCGGGTTTTGTCATATTCAAGGTTCCGAGTTCAAGGTTTCGAATTACGAGTTCCGAGTTCCGAATTCAAGGTTTAAAATTCATAATTCTGAATTCTGAATTCAACCATCCCTGCCTTCCTTAAAATGGCACCGAATTTCCAGCTTATCTGATTTCTCCAATTCGTCCACATTTTCTTCCTTCGGGAATTCAATGAAATTGCCGTCTTTGTCGAAATGTTTCATAAATGGATCATTTTCTTCTTTGTAGGTTTCTTTTTCCCATTCATATTCAGGGATGGGAATTTTATAATTTTTGTACACCAACGCCAAAATAATCCCGGAAATCAATCCGGATAAATGACCTTCCCACGAAATTCCCTCTTTTCCGGGGATTATTCCCCAAACCAGACTTCCGTATAAAAATACCACGATCAATGCCAAAGCGATCAGCCGGTAATTCTTCGACCAAATCCCTTTGAAAAACAAAAATGCGGCGAGGCAGTAAATAATTCCGCTTGCGCCAATATGAACCGAATAAGGTTGCGCAATGCACCAAGTGAAAAAACCAGTGAGAATTCCCCCAAAAATCAATATCCGCCAACTTATTTTTCGATAGAAATAAAACAACGCCATGGAAAGAATCAAAAGTGGAATACTGTTGCTGTACAAATGCTTCAAGCTTCCGTGGATGAACGGTGAAAAGATGATTCCGCGCAAACCTATGGCAGAAAGTGGTTGCACGCCCAAAAATGTGAAATGGAACCCAAAGCTGATTTCGAACCAATAGACGAGCCAAATCACTAGCACAAAAAGCAATGGAAACCCAATCACGCCGGAGGTGAATTCCGGATGGACCAGGTTTGCGGAAAAAGTCTGTGGATTTTTTCGGTACTTCATGTTTATCTATGGGCTTCCATTTTCTGTCCGATTGGAAAGATAGCAAAAAAACGACCAAACTCGATAAAGTGGTAAAATTGTCATTCAATATTCCACTTTTGCGATCGAATGGCGACAACGCGGGAAAATTATTGAACATTTCTGAATTATTGGTCACTTCGAGCCCCGAGTATTCGGGGTCTGAAAATATCAAGATCACCGAAGCCTTGGGGTCGAAGATTTTCCAAAGCCGATTTTTATTTGGAGCGGTTGGTTCTAAATCATGCCAAAGCTCATACACATAAACATCAGCAACATTTAAGCTAAAAAATTCACTTATTTAGTGAACCTTCTGCATTTATCTGTATCTTTGCACTATGATAGAAGAGAACTATGGAAATATTTTTTGAGAAATATTATCTGAAAGAACTATATGAAAACGGAAAAACCCGAAGTAAAAAACATAGGTTCCAGCCAAACATTATCAAAAAATATATCCATACAATAGATAAATTAAGAGTTGCAAAAATTACGGAAGAGTTATATCCCATTAGGAGTTTAAATTATGAACGACTTATTGGAGATAAAAAAGGATTAGAATCTGTTCGAGTTGATGGCAAGTATCGAATAAAATTTATAACTACAATAGAAGGAGAAGATCCTAATTGTATTACAATATGCTCAATTATTGAATTGAGTAATCACTACAAGTAAACACGAAGAAAGATGGCAACAAACATAGCTTTAACACCAGCGCAAGCGACACATCCCGGAGTTTTAATTAAAGATGAATTAGATGCAACACCTGATTTAAACCAAAGGATATTGGCAAAGGAATTAGGTGTGCAACCATCATTTTTAAATGAAATTATCAAAGGAAAAAGACCAGTAACAGCAGATATCGCAATTTTATTAGAAAATATTTTGGGTATTTCGGCGGATTATTGGATGAAATTTCAGTCTCAATACGAGATAGATAAAGCAAGAGTTAAGCAAAAAAATATTAAAAAACTAAGAAATATTGAACTCTGGAACATCATAAAGGATTATGTTCCAGTTCTATATTTTAAAAAACACAATTACTTAAACAATGACATTGAAAGTGATATTAATACAATAAGGAATATTTATGACGTAGAAACTATTGATGGATTAGTATCATCTTTTTCTAGTGATAGATTTGCATATTATCGTAAATCAGAAAAATTAAAAATAGACGATAAAAACATGTTCGCTTGGAGTTCTTTAGCTCAATATGAAGCTAAAAACCAAAAACCCAATACATTTAATTTTGACAATTTAAATCAACTCTGTTTAAATCTAAATAATATATTCTACGAAAACTCTGGAACACCAGAAAGAGTTAAAACCGTTCTCAATCAATTTGGAATTAAAATGTTGCTAATTGACAAACTAGAAAAAACACCTATTGATGGGTTTTCATTTTGGTCAGATAAAAATCCAGCTATTGCCTTGACTTTAAGATATAATCGAATTGACAATTTCGCATTTACTATTATGCACGAAATTGGACATATTGATTTGCATTTAAGAAATGATAAGGATAGAAAATTTATGGATCTAACGAGAATGCAGAATTTAGATAAATGTGAGAACGAAGCAGATAATTATGCTCAACAAAAACTGATTTCTAAAGATATATGGCAAGATATTTTAGAAAATCATATTCCTCTCAATGATGAAAAAATTAAAAATCTAGGAGATGAAAACAGAATTAATCCTGCAATCTTATTAGGTCGTATTTGCTACGAAATGCATTATTATGCAATGAAAACTACGATTGACAAAAAAATGAAATAACCACATAAGCACCGTGTTGATTGAACCGGTACAACCCGAATCATAAAAAGGTAAAATTGTCATTCAATATCCTACTTTTGCAATATGAACCAAGCTTTGGCCGAACGATTACGCCCGAAAAACCTGCAAGAATATTTGGGTCAGGCCGATTTGGTGGGAAAGCCAGCTTTTATTTGGAGCGGTTCGGGTTTTGACACGCAATTAAAAAAAAGCACCCTTTCGGATACTCTTTTACTATTGAGAATTCTCAATTGTTTTTATTGGTATAAACATTTTTCCAGTACCAGGAATTAATATAAAACCATATTTTGAATAAAATGTTCCAGCCTTCGCATCAATTGGATCAACTACAATTGCTAAAGTTCCCAAATTCTGCGAAATTTCTACACACCGATTAAGTGCATCTATTAAAATTAATTCGCCATAACCATTTCCTTTAAATTTCTCATCAATTGCTAACCTACCTAATAAAATTGTAGGCAAGTTGAAATAAGAGGGAGGTAATTTTTGAGTAATCTCTTGTGGAAAATCGTCTCTGCTGATTGAATTAGCAGATAATGTATAATAACCTAGAACTTCTTTGTGCTTTCTTGTTAAGACGAAACAGGCTGATAAATCCCTTCTAATGTCTTGTTTGGCTTGTTTTTGGATATAATTATCCAACATTGAATTACCACAATTAAACGTATCCTTTATGTGGCTATTTTTCAGGGCTTCTATCCTTAAATCCATTAGTCTCTTTAAATTTTTGATAATTTAATTGAGCTCTTTTTAGTTTCTCGTTAGGAGAAGGTGGATTTAATAGTGCATTTATGAATATTTTTTTGTCTTCAATAGTCTTAACAATAAGATTATTATCTTTTACAATCTTATTAGCTTCTGAATTAATACAGAAAACTACAAATTCGGACAAGTTTTTAAAACCACGCAACTCTGACGCATACTTAATAAACTCTTTCTGTTCCTTACTGATTCGAACATCAATTCTATCTTTAGATAATGTTGACATAAAACGCTCTTAATTCGTTTGACTTATTCCTCTTTGTGTTGATTTAAATATTTTAATCATTAACGCAAATGTACGTCTTTTTACCGTACAAACTACAACGCCATTAAAAAATAAAGTTGGCTTCAATAACTAACTATTCGGCGACGAATCTGGTTGATTTGGCTCTTATGAGGAAAACGATGGATTTGAACTGGTATAACCCGAATCACAAAAAGGTAAAATTGTCATTCAATATCCTACTTTTGCAATATGAATCGGTTCAGTAGGCCAATTCTTTATTGTTCAGTTCCACGTTAAAATTCACTTTTGCCCCTAAAGCGTCAAACACTTTTAAAATGGTTTCAAAGCGGGCATTTTTTATACTGTTCTCGATTTTTAAAATCTGTGCCTTTTGAACACCAACTATAAAATTTCCCAATAGGGAAACAATTTTTTCGTTACTTCTTCATTTCTTGTTTAGTGGCCTGTTTCGTTAAGGTTGCCGCCAACGTTTGGTAGAAAGGCAGGAGCGGGATTGACGCACGAATTTTTCGGTTTATAATTGACCTTAATTATGAAATCACTTTTGGTTAAGCACTAACCTTTATATTCGTGTTGTGAAACGTACATATATCACAACTCGATTGTAATATTTACCTTTCCTCCAAGCCCTTTTTCCACGATGTCGAATAATGTTTTTAAAGTCAGATTACTGCCATTATTTTCCACGCGCGAAATGTAGGTGCGTTTTTTGTCAATCAGTTCCCCAAGTTGCTCTTGGGTCAGATTTTTTTCCTCTCGTGCATTTCTTAAAAGCAAACCGATTTTAAAGGATTCAAAATCTCGTTCGAGTTCATCTCTTCGTTCAGTTCCTTTTTTTCCGTAAACGGTGTCTTTTATGTCTTTCCAACTTTTAGTTTCCATTTTCTTTGTTTTTTTCTTCGTAATACTCTTTCATTAATCGGACTGCTTTGTCGATTTCTTTTTTGGGCGTTTTCTGTGTCTTTTTGATAAATCCGTTCAGGAGTATAACTAACTTACCTTTGTCGAAGAAGCAAAAAACTCTCCAGATATTCGAGCCCAATTTTATTCTGGCTTCAAATAGTGCTTTATGGGTTTTCATCGGCACCAAATATGTTTTCGGCACGTGCTGATAGGTTTCGATTATTTCAATTACCTTAAATATCTTGTCCTGAACCTTCGTCGGTTGAGCAAGCAGAAACTCCTCGAAATAATGTTTGTATTGTATTACCTGCCTAACCTTTTCCATAAGACAAAGGTAACTTAAAAGTTACCATTTACAAAGTTCCAGATTTTTTATTTTGGAAGCCGAATGTTTTTTTCGGTATGTTTTACAACGGTTGGTATAAAAGTAGTAGGGCGGAAAAAGAGCGACTACCATTCGGTTGAACACAACCCGAATTTTTAAATTTTCCCGCCCGAACGTGCCTTTTCGGTACGGGCTGGTCTTATTATCTTTTCTTCTCAATAAGCCAGATTAAATCCCAATAGCTATGCGGGATGGCGACCTCGAAAAAGTGCCTTTAAAATTGGGTTTATCACTAATTGCCCTATTACTTTTATACATTGTTAGGCATAGGCTATTTCGCTAATAATCCTGAACCAAAACTTCGGTAGGAATTTGCAAAGTGGCACTTAATTTCCTAATCATATTCAAAGTCAATTTGCGTTTTCGGTTGAGAATTTCGCTTACTCGACTTGTAAAACCAACGACTTCTGCGAGGTCTTTTTGATTCATTCCCATTTGTTCCATTCGAAATTTTATCGCCTCGATTGGGTCTGGCATTCCAATTGGATAATGTTCTTCTTCGTATTTTTCGATTAGGATTGAAAGAACTTCTGCCTCGTCGCCATCTGGCGTATCCGCATCAGCTTGGAATATCAACTTTAGTCTGTCCAATGCCTTGTCGTAATCCTTTTGCGATTTAATTGCTTTAATTTCCATATCAGATAGTATTTGCGTCAATGTTATCGTATTCTTTGTGCGTGCCTACAAATAAAATAAAAATCCATTTTCGTGGGTAATTTATTTCGACAATTAGTCGGTATTTGTTTCCACAAATATTGAACACTACTCGGCTATTTTTAAGAATACTTGCAGAAGCGTAATGTTCTTTGATTTCGTTCGGACTTTCCCAATCAGCTTTTGAAGCCTCTCGAGACCAAGCCGAAAGTTGTTGTTCGCAGTCTGGATTTTGTTCCCAATATTCCCGTAATGTTCTTTTTGCAATAACTCTCAAAATAGACTTTTGACGCAAATATAATACAAAATTCCCAAATTGGTAATAATGTTGGTTTTTTTAGCTTATGCCTAACAAAAGGCTATAAGCAATGCGGTTTTTGTGATTAAATACGAAAGCAGACGAACAGGGAATTCCGAGGCCTGAACCAGCTTAACCATCGCGGAATTTTCAGATTTATTATCCTACTTTTGCAATATGAATCAACCTTTGGCCGAACGATTGCGCCCGAAAACCCTCGAATCCTATTTGGGTCAGACCCATTTGGTGGGAAAAACGGGCGCCCTTACCGCACAGATAAAAAACGGGAATATTCCATCGCTGATACTTTGGGGACCACCGGGAGTGGGAAAAACCACCTTGGCGAATATCATCGCGCACGAAACCAAGCGTCCTTTTTATACGCTGAGCGCGATTAACAGTGGCGTGAAAGATATTCGGGAAGTAATCGAAAAAGCCAAGAAAGGCGAAGGATTGTTCACCGTGAAAAACCCGATTCTCTTCATTGATGAAATCCATCGTTTCAGCAAATCCCAGCAAGATTCGTTATTGGCGGCGGTGGAAAAAGGTTGGGTTACATTGATCGGCGCTACAACCGAAAATCCGAGTTTTGAGGTAATCCCAGCACTTTTGTCGCGCTGTCAGGTGTATGTATTGGAAGAATTTGGAAAAGAAGAGCTGTTGTCTTTGCTGAAAAGGGCTATGAAAGAAGACAAGTTGCTTTCCAAAAAGAAAATTGAGCTGGCAGAAACCAATGCGCTTTTGCGATTAAGCGGTGGCGACGCCCGTAAATTGTTGAACATTTTTGAATTATTGGTCACTTCGAGCCCCGAGTACTCGGGGTCTGAAAATATCACAATCACCGATGAAATGGTGCTCGCGAAAGTGCAGAAAAACACGGTTCGGTACGACAAAACCGGGGAACAGCACTATGACATAATTTCCGCTTTTATCAAATCCATTCGGGGAAGTGATCCGAATGCGGCGGTTTATTGGCTTGCGCGAATGATTGAAGGCGGGGAAGATTTGAAATTTATTGCCCGAAGAATGATCATTTCGGCGAGCGAAGATATCGGAAATGCAAATCCCACGGCTTTGGTGATCGCGAACAATACGTTCCAGGCGGTGGCGACAATCGGATATCCGGAAGCGCGGATCGTTTTGAGCCAATGTGCGGTTTATTTGGCCACTTCAGAAAAAAGCAACGCGAGTTATATGGCTATTAATAAGGCGCAACAATTGGTAAAACAAACCGGCGATCTTTCGGTGCCGTTGCCGCTCAGAAATGCGCCGACTAAATTGATGAAAGAGTTGGGTTATGGTGCAAATTATAAATATGCCCATTCTTACGAAAAGAATTTTGTGAAAGCGGAATTTTTGCCGAAAGAAATAGAAAACACGGTTTTATATGAGCCGGGGAAAAATAAACGCGAACAACAATTGCGAAGTTTTTTGAAAGAACGCTGGCGGGAGAAATATGGGTATTGAAGCGTTGAATCGTTTAATCGATGAATTGTTGAATTGTTTAATCGTTGAAGCGTTGAA
>JBDNFD010000119.1:0-3774 GCA_041689995.1 Flavobacteriaceae bacterium
CGTCTAAAATACTTTTCTTGTTAGGGGCAATTCTCCTAATTAATATATCAATGATATTTTCAGAAGTTTCGCTATCTAAAGAACAAATTTGATCAAAATACACCTCACCTAAAGAAAAATGTGTCCCAAGAATTTTTCCAGAATTTATACTATTCTCTTTGCAACAATCTTTTAATGAGTTTATAAAAGAAGTAAAGTTGGCATCTTGAAGATAATCATTTATGTTATTATTGTTAGAATCCATTAAATCACTTTTAGTGACAACAATATAAATTGCATCTGTTGATTTACTAAAAATATCATTGTCATTGAAATAGTTTGCAGCAGCCTGCAAATAATCAGCTTGGGTATGACCAGCAACATTTAAATTGTTCTGTTTTTCATAATCGATAAAAAAGAAGTGAATCTTTCTGTTGGCCCCTTTCAAAAAACCGAGCAAACTTTTTAATGTTTCCTCGAGTTGATGAGTAGGCAATTCCTTTTCGGCATTCTTATCGTAAAAGCATTGAAATATCTCACCGCTCAACTCTATCAATGAAACAGACCTTGGGTCATCATTGCCTTTTCTCAATACGAAGGGTAAATATTGGGTACTATCAGTTCTACTTGCAGCTGGTAAAATAGAAGTGGAATTCGCGAAAATGTTTTTTAAACGATTCGTATAATCAAAACCCGGTCCCGCTTTGATTTCTAAATATCCCATTCGATTGGCTGTGTTTAATACAGCAGACAACACACAGGTCTTTCCAGACCCAGGTATCCCCCAAAAATAAACTTCGGTATATCCACTGGGAATAGAATCAGGAGTTTTACCCATTTCCAACTTTGGTAAAACAATATTATTTAGACGATCAATCACACCTGCTGGTATACCAGCGTTCATTAAATCCTTACGACTTATTGTTCCGTTATCCAGATAGTTTAGTACTTCGTCCGCTGAAAATGAGTTTTTATTATGGCTCAGTTTATCTAAAATTTCGTCTTTTTGATTTTGTTTTTTACGGCGTTCTTCTTCATAATTATCTATCTGTTGTTTTGCTTCTGAAAAGTAACTACCTGTGGGATATTCTTCAAGATAAGTTCTGCACCCCTGTTCAGTATAACGATAATTTTCCCATGCCTCATTATCTTCATGTTTGTGTTCATTTTGTAAGGTTGTTATTGCCCTACGTTTACTAGCATCTAAATTTTCTGTAGTTCTTAATTCGTCCAGCGATACAATTCCTTGGTTTATAAATTCAAAAAGCTGTTGTGCTGAATAATCTTCTACTCGATTGAGAATATCTTCCTTGTTCATATATATCATTTAATAAGTTTATAGCTCTACTTCATATGATGCCAAACGTCCAAAAGCTTTTGTACTACGTTTGGTATTAAACCATGAGAACAACATTAGCAGATATGTAGCAACTGCCAAACCAATAGAAAGTGGTGTCGGTTTCCCAAGATTAGTAAAATTGGCTTTTAGGTCTTTAAAAGATAAGTCGGAAGAATAATTTTCAACATACTCTTCATTTTCACCTTTTTCGCGTATGATCGAATAATTAACTAAATCATTCCGCCAACCAATAGATTTCTCTTCAATATTATTTACCACTCTCACAGTACCAATTGGCTTCCAGCCTGTAGCCTTCTCTTTTCCATCGGCAAGCCAATTTTTAGCTACCTGTTTTAGTCCATTATTGTTGATAGTGTCGGTGTAATTTGTAGGAAACAAATCAGACTGAATGGTAAGCATCTTATTATTAAGTTGGGTTTCAAAAGAAACTCCATTTTTTTCAATTCCAAACTTTTCAAAATCAGTCCCTGCTTTAATATTGCTTTCCAATGTTCTTCGATAAAGATTCTTTCTTCTATTAGCATAATCTTCATAATTACTAAACATATCTTGGGCCTGTGTGATATTTTTTGATAGTTGGCTTTGGATTTCTTCTTTCCTATCGGAAACCGTAAAATAATGTGAAAAAGGTGAGTAGGTAAAAAATGCTAGTAGTCCAGAAAACAAAACTAAAACAGCAATTTCGGCGATGTGACTATTCTTGAAATTGCCTTCTACACCTTTAAGCCATTTAGCTAAATAGGCTAAGCCCGCTAAAACGACCGTGATAATCACAGCAAAAATTACACTCTTTTTGGTATCTCCTAATGTATAGAAGTTAGACCCAAGAAAGCACACAAAGCCAAAAGCAACAGCAGTTAATACCGTCAATACATCGGCCAATGAAAATTTAGATTTATTCATAATACGGTTTATGTTTTTAGTTGTCATACCCAAAGATTTGAACTACTGCGTAGAATAGTTAGCTATTGTTTAAGAGTTTTCTCAATTCGTTATTTACTCTGTCCAATTCCCTTTGCAATTGATTGCGTTCCTTTTCCAGCTGCAATCGCTTGTCGATCACAGGCTGTGACGGTGAGCCGTTTTCTGCTGTTCCCAAAGTAAAAGAACCAATTTGAATGGTTTTATCTTCTTTTTTTATCACGCCTTTATATTCTTTCGTTTCATCTCCATAATTTACCTGAATGTTGTAAGGTGTTTCATCTATGCCTTGTTCGTGTTTTTTATAGTATTTAAGATATATATTATAAGTTCCATCTGGAGCATTGCCTGGCTCCCAAAAAATATTTTCAATCGGATTTTTACTATCTGGATATTCCACATTCATATCGATTTCAAGTTTTCCACCGCTCGTGGAGGTTCGATTTTTATAGAAAATCATTTCACCATTAGGATCGGTACATATCAAGTCCAAATCATTGTAATTATTCCAGCTTAATAGTATCTGTACATCACCTGAAGAAGGAGATGGCGTACAATCTATCACCTCATCGGATTTTACCATTTGCAATGCCTTGTCCAACTGAATGAGTTTGCCAATATTACCCTGCGTTTCCTTGCCTGTACTTTGCAAAATACAGATAACTTTCTTAGTGGTGATGGTGTTATCGATACTTTTCATTAATGCTACAGCACCAGAAACTATTGGAGCAGCCATACTTGTGCCGTCCATCATTGCATAATCATTACTACCCAATGAACTGTAAATGTCTACTCCGGGAGCTGAAATGGTTGAGTATGAACCATAATTACTAAATTGAGCTTTGCTAAAATTTCTGTTGTTTTTATCTGTTGCCGAAACGGTAATAAATAACTCAGGACGTTGCAGCGCATCAATACCCGCCAATACATTGTCGTTGCCGGCAGCTATTACCAGCGTAGAATTATGATTAGCTGCAATTCGCATAACCCTTCTCCACAGTCGTTCTTCTTCTTTAAAGTGATTTCGAATTAACTCTTTTTGTTCATTTTCCGGAAATTGTGAAAGACCGGTAAACTGACCACCCAAGGAAACATTAATCACATCGGCACCTTGATATAAAGAGTAAAGAATACCATCCAATACCGAAGTTGTAGTCATCAAGTTATTTTCATTGGCCACCTGAACCGGCATAAACATACAATTAGGAGCAATGCCAGAAATTCCTTTACCATTATCCGCAATTGCCAATGCTATTCCTGCTACATGTGTGCCGTGGTCAATCTGCTGTGGAAAAATCTCGTTTGAATGTTTCCAAACATTATAGGGTGCTACAACCTTACTTGCCAATTCAGGATGTCTCAGGTTAAATCCGTTATAGGTATAAGCGTTTAGACCGCACGATTAACAATCAGGTTTTAAGCGTTTTGGAGTGTATGCCACCATCCTTTTTATGAGCGTATCGAATATTGTTTCCATATTATTGCGCCTATTGTATCTAAAATGGTATTCATCC
>JBDNFD010000120.1:0-46392 GCA_041689995.1 Flavobacteriaceae bacterium
AATAAGCAATAAGCTGTAAGCCATCAGTCTTTGGCAATTAGCGAAGTAGCGATTAGCCAATAGCCAAAAGCCAAAAGCCAACCCTGCTACCGCCAGTTTGCAACTGGTGGCTTAGGCAAAGCCTAAAACAGCATGACATGCAATTTCTTGAAAAAATATTCGTAATTTTCCGGTATGAGCAGGAACTACAAATTCCATGATAAGGCCGCGGCATATTTTGTTTCTTTTGCCACGGTTTATTGGCTTGGCGTTTTTACTAGACAACCCTATTTTGAAGTACTGACAAAAAGCATCGATTACTGTAGGTCCGAAAAAGGGATGGAACTGTATACCTATTGTTTTATGCCAAGCCATGTCCATTTCGTTTTTCGTTCTGCAAATAAAGACCCATCGGGTCTTTTGCGGGATTTCAAAAAGCACACTGCGAAGAGAACTATCGAGGCCATAGAAAACAATCCGTGATGGCCACCAGTTGCAAACTGGCGGCAGCGGGGTAACCATTTTTTAAGATAAAATTTTTGGGCCTAAATAGAACATCCAAAAAATAAATCCAAAAGAACCACCAATTATACCACTAATAATAAAGGTCGAAAATAATTTTCTTGGTATAATTTTTAATAATATATATAGAAATATAAAAACAGTAATCAATCCTAAAGGTAAAGAAATTGTGCCATTTGGAATTCTCAATAATTTTGAGACAATTGCTTCGTCTCCTAAAAATGATACTTTTCCTGTAAAAAGACTATTGAATATTCCATAAAGCAAAATATATATTTGTCTGATTAAGAAGAAGGAAAGAAAAATATAAATAAAATCGACTATGTTTATATTTTTATTTTTTTTTCTGCAAAATAAAAATAAAAATGCGATGACACCAGTTACATTTGTTAAAATAATGCCTGAACTCAATATTAATAAATTATCAGCATCTAATTTCTCTACAATTCTAACATATTTTACTCTTTCTTGAAATTCTAAATCATTTTCAATTTCAGATTTATTTTCTTGATATAATTTTTCAAAATTCAATCTATCTTGATTTGTCCATATAGTTTTAGAATAGTGTATTGTTGTTTCATAACCTAAGATTTTAGCCATAGCAAAGTGACCAAACTCGTGATACATTGTTGATAACGGAACAATAAAAATAAAAATTAATGTAAAGTAAAAAAATTGTTTAGGTTTAATATTTTTATTAAATGCCATATCTTAAATGAAAAAACAGGAATGGTTGACACCATTCCTGTTTTTTGTTTTATAAACTTAAGAAGTCCATTATTTGCGTAGAATTACGATTAGTGATTGTGTATAAGTCACTAATTACAGTATCTAACAAATCTTGATAGGTATTATCGTTTATTTTTTTCGATTTATAGTATTCCACATATTCTATTAATTCGTCTCTTTGAGTTGTGTTAATTACAACACTGGTATAAGAATCGTCCGTTAATTTATAATAAATATCAAAGAATGTAGGAATTATATCAAGACATTTTTGTACATCTGTTAAGATAACAGGTTCGTTTTTTAATTTATTGCCTAAATAATAATAAGCTTGGATATAATATTCGCCAGTACTTTTACCTTTTAAGATATTATCTCTTATATCATATAGTTTAGACGTTAATGAATTCATCAAACTTTTATCCTTTGGGTCTTTAGTTTCATTAGAAACAGCTCGCATTGGACAAGTCCCGCCCTCTCCATCATTAGGAACAGTATCAAAATCTATTTTTCTTTCTTGTAATAATTGTTCATTATTATCATCTACTATTTTTTGGATTTGTGATTTTGATAATGGTGAAAAATCAACATTGGGTTCATTAATGCTATCTTTACTACAATTGTAGAGAAACAAAATCGTAATGAATAGAATAGATGTTGAGAATAATTTTTTCATAATAAATAGGTTTAATGCTCCATTTAGGTCTTGATCAGTTAGTATTCGACCTTATTTAGTTTTCAAAGAATCCGTCATTTTAGTTAAAGTTACAAAAATATTTTAAATCAAAAAAAGTTGATGGTTAATATGCAGATCGTTGTTCAAATGGCTACCAACATTAGTATAAACAAACCTATCAGTGAAACATTCGTATATTTTATTTCTACGAAAGCCCATTTCCATTTGTTTTGTCAAATGTAGCTTTTTCCATTAATATATTCAAAGGACTTTAAGGTTTTGTTGGTGATATTTAACACATGGGTATAAATTCTTGTATTTTTGCGATCAGAAATTCCCTGCTGCCGCCAGTTTGCAACTGGTGGCTTAGGCAAAGCCTAAAACAGCATGACATGCAATTTCTTGAAAAAATATTCGTAATTTTCCGGTATGAGCAGGAACTACAAATTCCATGACAAGGCCGCGGGCATATTTTGTTTCTTTTAATATAAGCAAACACCAATTTTGGCAGCACCACAACAAACCGATTGAATTATGGAGCACCAAAACCATCAAGCAAAAAATAGATTATATCCATAACAATCCCGTGGAATCCGGATTTGTTGTCAAACTCACAGACTGGAAACACAGCAGTGCAAGGAATTTTCAAGACGACAGCAGTGGACTTAAAATAGATCGAGCGGGTTTTATGGGATTGGATAATTGATGGTGATGTGATGGCCACCAGTTGCAAACTGGCGGCAGTGGGGGGAATAACCTAAATAATTAGTTTAAACAATGAGAATTATTATTTTATTTTTAACAGGCATAGTAATATTTGGTTGCAATGATAAAAAGGAAACTTCACCTAAAGAAATTTCCCATAATGTAAAGAAAGAGAATCATTTTCAATATCAAGTTAACTTTCCTGATACCATTTATGTAAATAAATCGTACGCTGGAGAAATTTACTTTGAAAGCCCCCTAGATACAATAACTGAAATTTTTTTTGATCCAAAGAAATATAGATATGTTGTTTTTACAACTCTTCCGCACGATCTATATACTTTTCATAAAGATTTTTATAAAGATTCGCTTGGAGAATACAGGATAGGTGCAATTGATAACAGGATCATTCCTTTTTACGAATTATATTTTAATACTACCGGAACTTATAAAATAGAAGGTTTAGTTAATGATTTGGTACTTATTCAGCCTAATACGAAGTATAATAATGATGAAAGAAATATATTGTTGATAGAACACAATTTTCCGATATCATTTATAGTTGTTGTGATTGATAGCACAGCCGTCGCTCCATTTAATACAAAGTAGCTGTAAGGGTTCTCTGCTACCCCCGCTACCGCCAGTTTGCAACTGGTGACTTCGGCAAAGCCTAAAACAGCATACAGATGTTAAAAGAAATTATTTCATGTCGTGTCGGCTGAATAAAATTCCGTCAGTCGCGAATTGCGTTAGCTTTTCATCACTAAAATAATCAAATGCTTTCACTTCGCTAATTATTCAGGATTCCGGTCTTTATAAATTGTTTTCTTCATTAATTTTCTGAGTATAAATTTGCTCCACTAAAAAACAAAAGCCCTAAAAAAGAAATAATATTTTCCGTATATTGGTGCGATTATGACGACAGAAGAAATACTTGAGAAAGAAAATAAAAGCATTGCCCGGCGGTATAAAGAATTGTTACGGGTGAGCTATCGGGCATTGAGTGTGGAGGATAAAAAATTGATTCGCCAAGCTTTCGATGTTGCTGTGGATGCGCATAAGGAACAGCGCCGAAAATCGGGGGAGGCTTATGTTTTTCATCCCATTGCCGTCGCGAAAATCGTTGCTTCCGAAATTGGTTTGGATGCCACTTCCATTGCTGCCGCCCTTTTGCACGATGTAGTGGAAGATACCGCCTACACTATTAAAGATATTGAACATTCTTTCGGCCAAACCGTGGCAAAAATCGTGGACGGCCTGACCAAAATATCACATCTTTCCCACGAAAAAGATGTTTCCTTACAGGCCGAAAATTTCCGTAAAATGTTGCTTACCCTGAACGACGATATCCGGGTAATTATCATCAAAATTGCAGATCGGCTCCATAACATGCAAACCATGGATTCCATGGCACCCGACAAGCAGGTAAAAATAGCGAGTGAAACTCTGTACATTTATGCGCCGCTTGCCCACCGGATAGGTTTGTACAATATCAAAACGGAGCTGGAAGATTTGAGCTTGAAATATATAGAGCCAGAAATCTTTTATGATATCTTGACCAAAATCAAGGAAAGCAAGGAAGAACAAGATGCTTATATTCAAAAGTTCTCGGTGACCATCCGCGAATCTTTGGATAGGGAAGAAATGGAATACGAGATCAAGGGCCGTCCAAAATCCATTTATTCCATCCGGAAGAAAATGGCCAATCAAAACGTGAGTTTTGAAGAAGTATATGACAAATTCGCCCTTCGCATCATTTATAAAAGCACACCCGAAACAGAAAAATTCCTCGCTTGGAAAATATACTCCATTGTCACAGATCATTTTCGACCAAATCCCATTCGGTTGCGCGACTGGATTTCTTCGCCAAAATCAACAGGTTATGAAGCGTTGCACATTACCGTAATGGGACCAAAAGGCCGCTGGGTAGAAGTGCAAATCCGCAGTCAACGCATGAATGAAATTGCCGAAAAAGGCTATGCTGCTCATTATAAATACAAACACGGCTCAAAACAGGAGGATCAAGGTTTGGAAGATTGGTTGAACAAATTGCAGGAGGCTTTGGAAAATAGTGAAGCGAATGCCGTGGATTTCGTGGAACAATTTAAACTGAACCTTTATTCCAAAGAAATTTTTGTTTTCACACCGGAAGGCGACCTGAAATCACTGCCAAAAGGTTCTACCTCCATAGATTTTGCATTTAGCATTCACACGGAAGTGGGTCTAAAAACGCGCGGATCTAAAGTCAACGGTAAATTGATGCCGCTCAGCCACGAATTAAAAAGTGGCGATCAGGTGGAAATAATTATTTCAAAAACCGCCAAACCCAATGCCAATTGGCTAAATTATGCTACCACGGCCAGGGCGAGATCGAAAATTAAAACGGCTTTAAAAACCGAGAAAAAGAAAATTGCGGAAGATGGAAGGGCAGTTTTGATCCGTAAATTGAAAGCGCAAAAAATTCCTTTCAACAAAAAAACGGAAAACGAACTGGTGATTTTTTTCAAACTAAAAACCAGTTTGGATCTTTTTTATCGAATGGGGATCGGCACTATTGATAATACAGCTTTAAAGGAATATGCCGCATCACGAAGTAATGCACTGGTTTCTTTTTTCAAAAATAAAATGAAGAAGCCAAGTATTGCCGAAGATTTGAGCAAAGACGAAATCACCTCAAATTATGATCAGCTGGTTTTTGGGAAAGATGAAGAAAAGCTGGAATACAATCTTGCAAATTGCTGCAACCCGATTCCTGGGGACGATGTTTTTGGTTTTATCACCGTGGCCGACGGGATAAAAGTGCACAAAAAAGATTGTCCGAATGCCATTCAACTGCAAAGCAATTATGCTTATCGGATCATTAGCGCAAAATGGATAGATTCTTCGCAAGAGGAATTCAAGGCGATCATCAAACTTACTGGGCTGGATGATTTAGGTTTGGTGAGCGAAATTACCAGGGAGATTTCCAAAAACCTACATGTGAACATGCGTAACATTTCTTTCCAAAGCAACGAAAGTGTTTTCGAGGGAAAAATCACGGTGATTGTCAAAAATAAAACGATCCTCAAGAAATTGATGGACCATTTGAAAAAAATAAAGGGAATAGACAAAGTTACCCGTGAATAAAAACGTAAATTAGCAGCGCAAAATTATGGACAAAAAAGACCTACATAAAAACGATCAAGCCTTGGTGAAAAATGTTTTCACCAAGTTTTTGGGGGAAAGGGGCCATCGAAAAACCCCGGAACGTTTTGCTATTTTGCAAGAGGTTTACGACCATGAAGAGCATTTCGATATCGAAACGCTCTACATTACGATGAAAAATAAAAATTATCGGGTGAGCCGGGCAACTTTGTACAATACCATCAACTTGCTTTTGGAAAGCGGTCTGGTCCGGAGACATCAATTCGGGAAAAATCAGGCACAATACGAAAAATCCTATTTTGATCGGCAGCACGACCACCTCATCTTGACCGATACGGGAGAAGTCATTGAGTTCTGTGATCCCAGGATCCAATCTATCAAGCAAACTATCGAAGACGTTTTTGACGTCGATATCTCAAAACATTCATTATATTTTTACGGAACCAAAAAACAACAAAATCAATAGGATCTATGGCAGTGGATTTGCTACTCGGACTACAATGGGGCGATGAAGGAAAAGGAAAAGTTGTCGATGTATTAACCTCAAAATATAATATAATTGCCCGCTTTCAAGGAGGCCCAAACGCTGGGCATACGTTGGAATTTGATGGCATAAAACATGTACTTCACACCATTCCATCTGGAATATTTCATAAAGGTGCCTATAATTTAGTTGGCAATGGCGTGGTTATCGATCCGGTGATTTTCAAAAAGGAATTGGACAACCTGAAAAAATTCGATCTCGATTTTGACCCAATTGATTCTTTGTTGATTTCCCGGAAAGCGCATTTGATTCTCCCCACACATCGCTTGTTGGATGCAGCTTCGGAAACTTCAAAAGGAAAAGCCAAAATTGGTTCCACATTGAAAGGGATTGGCCCAACTTATATGGACAAAACAGGTCGCAATGGCATTCGTGTCGGGGATTTAGAAATGAAGGATTGGAAGGAAAAATACCGAAGCCTTGCGAATAAGCATGAAGCCATGATCGCTTTCTATGACGTGGATATTCAGTATAATTTGCCCGAATTGGAGAAGGAATTTTTTGAAGCTCTTCAGATTTTGAAATCATTGAAATTTATAGATTCCGAAGAATATTTACACCAAGCGCAAGAACAAGGGAAAACAATTTTGGCCGAAGGTGCACAAGGTTCCATGTTGGATATCGATTTTGGCACTTATCCTTTTGTAACTTCTTCCAACACTACTGCTGCCGGGGCATGCACGGGATTGGGAATTGCCCCAAGCCAGATTGGTGAAGTTTTCGGTGTTTTCAAAGCTTACACCACGCGCGTGGGAAGCGGTCCTTTTCCCACTGAACTTTTCGATGAAACGGGAAAGCGCATGGCTAAAGCAGGCAATGAATTTGGCGCTACCACTGGAAGGCCCCGACGTTGTGGTTGGTTGGATTTGGTGGCCTTGAAATATGCCGTTCAAATAAATGGTGCCACACAACTGATTATGATGAAAACCGACGTCTTAAGCGGATTTGACACATTGAAAGTCTGTACTGCGTATAAATATAAGGGCGAAACCATTCAACATTTACCATATAACATCGAAGAAAAAAATGTTTCTCCTATTTACAAAGAATTTAAAGGCTGGCACAAGAACCTGACACAAGTTTCGGAGAATAATGAACTTCCGGAAGAATTGAATGAATATATTGCATTTTTGGAAGAAGAACTAAAAGTGCCCATCAAAATGGTTTCGGTTGGCCCAGATCGAACCCAGACGATTTTAAGGTAAAATTCAATTAGCATGAAATTGTTATATTTGTGAAAGGCGCGAAATACGATGGAAACAAGATAATTATCAATACCTGAATATTTCGAAAGAGTTCATTTTGAATAAGGATTTAAAGACTATAAATAATTCTTGACCAAATGAATAAGTTTATAAAATCCAAATCATCCGACATATTCGGATAGGAGTACTGAAAAGCCTTTAAAAATTCCTTAAAGAAAGGAGTTGATAAAAGGAGGTAGATTCGAAATAATCTGTGCAAAAGACTTGATCTTATAAAAATAAAATCTTTGAAAAGTTGGTTTCCCTTTTTTGGTTTTTTGCTTATTTTTTTCTTTGGCAACAATGTTTTTGCCCAAAGCAAAATAGATTATGACAGCGACCGTTTTCTAAAAAACGAAGAAAAATATCCTGGGGCACTGATTTTAAAAAAAGTGGACAACCAAGTGGTTTTCACCCACGAAGGAATAAAAGTTTGGTGTGATCTCGCCATTTTTTATCAACAAGAAAATTTTTTCAAAGCTTTCGGGAATGTTCAAATGGCTCAGGGCGATACAATCACCCTAAATAGTGATTATGCGGAATATGACGGCAATACCAAATTTGCCTTTGCCAGTGACCATGTTCGAATGCGAACACCCAATAATACCTTGACCACCGATACGTTATTTTTCAACAGAAAAAAACAGCAAGCTTATTACCGAAGTGGCGGTACCTTAAAAGATTCTGCCACAACGATTACCAGCAAAGTTGGCCGTTATTATATGAATGATGAAAAATATTCTTTCATTACCAATGTGGTGGTCACCAATCCGGAATATGATATCGACACCCAACAACTTGATTTCTACAATACTACTGGTCACGCTTATTTATACGGGCCTTCAACCATCACCAGCGAAACCAATACGATTTATTGCGAACGCGGATTTTATGACACCAGGGACGATTTGGGTTGTTTTGTGAAAAATTCTACTATTTATTACAAAAACAGAAAATTGGAAGGTGATAGCATTTTCTTCGATCGCGATAGCGGATTTGCTTCCGCAACAAACAACATAAAAGTAACCGACACTGCCAACAATACCATTATCACGGGGCATTACGCGCAGGTTTATAAAAAGAAAGATTCGGTTTTTATTACTAAAAGGGCACTTATTTCCACCTTGCAAGGAAAAGATTCCATCTTCGTTCACAGCGATACGATCATGATTACCGGAAAACCAGAAAAACGGGTTATTCGGGGTTTTTATAATGTGCGGATGTACAGCGAAACCATGAGCGGGAAATGTGATTCCATTCGTGTAGATGAAGCAATCGGACTCACAAAAATGTTGGGAAATCCAGTGGTTTGGTCGGGTCCGGGACAAATTACGGGCGACACCATTCATTTGTTGAACGACGTAAAAACCGATAATTTAGATTCGTTGCGGGTTTTCGAAAATGCCTTTATCATTCAAAAAGATAGTGTAGATGGTTTCAATCAGGTGAAGGGAAAACGAATGTATGGCCTGTTTGAAGAAAATGAAATGTACGAAGTGAATTTGATACAAAACACGGAAACCATTTATTATGTGCGAAATTCTGAATCGGAATTGATCGGTATAGACAAAACGCTTTCTTCCTCCATAAAAATGTTGTTGGAAAATCGTGAAATAAAAGATATTTATTACTACACGAATGCAGATGGCGACTTATATCCTGAAGAAGAACTACCTGAAAATGCACAAAAATTAAGGGGTTTTAACTGGCGCGGTGAAGAACGCCTGATTTCCAAACAAGATTTGTTCAAGGACGATCCGCCATTGAATTTACCAAAAATCAAAGGAATTGAGCTTCCCGAAGTTAAAGAAGCCTTTTTCGACAAAGGGGATGAAAGAATGTTATTGAACGAAAAATCAGAACTTTCCCCAAAGAATTTGCGTCCACAGAGAAGCGATTTTTTAAAACAAAAAGAGGATACTTTAAAGAAACCTGTCCAATATCGTGAAATTCCAGACGCTAAGATCGATTCGCTAAAAACAGTAATGATGGAAGATTCGATCCCAAAACCAAAACGTACTCCTTAAAATTGAAAAGCGATTTTCTAACATATCAGGCACAAACAACGACGCACCCGTTGGGGTTGGAAATTTCTCATGCAAAAGGAAGTTATATCTTTTCCACCGACGGAAAATCTTATCTTGATTTTGTAGCCGGGGTTTCCGCTTGTGGTTTGGGTCATTGTCATCCGAGACTGGTTGCTGCCGTAAAAACACAATTGGAAAAGTATTGGCACGTAATGGTTTATGGCGAATATGCGCAGCGGCCAGCAGTACAATTTTCAAAATTATTGGCTTCTCTTTTGCCGATTTCATTGGAAAAAACCTATATGGTGAATAGTGGTACCGAAGCCGTGGAAGGCGCCCTCAAACTCGCACGTCGATTTACCGGCCGAAGTGAAATCATCGCTGCCAAAAAAGCATATCACGGCAACACTATGGGTTCCCTGAGTTTAATGGATTTTGAAGAGCGCCAAGCTCCCTTCAGGCCTTTGATAGGAAATATTTCGCACATCGAATTTAATAATGGAAAGGATTTAGAAAAAATCACGGCCAAAACCGCTGCCGTTATTCTGGAAACCATTCAGGGCGGAGCGGGGTTTATATTACCCAAAAATGATTTCCTGAAAAAAGTAAAACAACGCTGCAAGGACACTGGTGCTTTGTTGATTTTAGATGAAATTCAACCGGGTTTTGGAAGAACGGGAAGATTGTTTGGTTTTGAACATTTTGAAACCGTCCCCGATATTTTGGTCATGGGAAAAGCAATGGGTGGTGGCTTGCCAATTGGCGGGTTTACAGCTTCTTCGGAAATTATGGACTCGCTGGCGGAAAATCCCGAAATGGGACATCTTACCACATTTGGTGGGAATCCGGTGATTGCCGCCGCAGCTTTGGCGAATCTGCAAGAAATTATCGAAAGCGACATTTTGTCCGAAATTGCGCAGAAAGAACGCTTGTTCCGTGAATTGCTGCATCATCCGTGGATCCAAGAAATCCGTGGAAAAGGCTTGATGCTCGCACTAATACTTCCTTCCGAAGAAATAGTTACCGAAATGATTTTGAAATGTCAAGAAAAAGGGTTGATTTTATTTTGGCTTTTATTTGAAAAAAGAGCGATCCGCATTACGCCTCCGCTAACGATTTCCGAAGCTGAAATCAGGGAAGGTTGTGGCATCATTATTGAATTGCTCAATACATTATCCCGATAAATTAGAAAAAAAAAAACCGTTGATTACTTTGTTAACAATAAAATAGTGGAAGTTTGCAAGGCTTAATTATAGCTTGTAACTTTATTCCCATAGAAAAAAGAAAAACCTCGTGTATGTCCATCAGCCACAACGAAGATCACGATTTCTCCCTTTCCCGCTTCGAATCCATGTTGAAAACCAACGACCTGTTGTTTTTTGATTCAGATGAATTTGAAAATATCATCAATCATTATCTCTATGTTGGTAAAATAGGATTGGCCAAAAAGGCTGTCAAACTGGGCTTGGCACAACATCCCGGCTCCAGTAGCCTTCGTTTGTACAAGATTGAAATTCTCATTTTTGAGGATAAATTGGATATCGCAGAGGAAATATTGAATAAATTATATGAATTGGAACCTTCCAATGAGGAAGTATATATTCAAAAGGCGAATATATTTTCCAAGAAAAACAACCACCAACAGGCTATCAAAATGTTGAAAACCGCACTGGAAATGACCGACGACGATGCCGATGTTTATTCATTGCTGGGAATAGAATATTTGTTCATCGAAGATCACGAAAATGCCAAATACTACTTCATGAAATGTTTGGAGTCAGATGAAGATGATTATGCAGCACTTTATAACATCATATACTGTTTCGACTTTCTGGAGCAGCGCAAAGAAGCCATTGAATTTCTGAACATGTTCTTGAACAAACATCCTTATTCCGAAGTGGCATGGCATCAAATTGGCAAGCAATATTTCGATTTGAAACAATATGAAAAGGCGTTGACTTCCTTTGATTTTGCAATTATTTCCGACGATCATTTTATAGGTGCATATTTTGAAAAGGGAAAGGTTTTAGAAAAAATAGACCGCTTCGATGAGGCAATAGAAAATTACCAGATCACGCTGGAATTGGACGATCCCACCGCATTTGCCTATTTGAGGATTGGCAAATGTTTGGAAAAAAAGAAGCAAATGGAAACTGCTTTGAAATATTACAAAAAGGCAGTTCATGAAGATCCATTAATGGACAAAGCCTGGATAGCGATCACCGATTTTTATATGCGTAAATCGGATTTTCAAAAAGCACTGTATTTTATCAACAAAGCCATCGGAATCGATGAAGAAAATGTGCTCTATTGGAAGCGCTACGCAAAAATTAACGATCGGCTGAACTTTTTTGAGGAAGCCGAAACCGGATACCGAAAAAGTTTGGAACTTGGCAATTATGAACTCGAAACCTGGATAACCCGCACCGATATTCTTATTAAATTGGGCGAATTTGAACCCGCTTTGCAATGCTTGTTGCAGGCGGAAGAATTTTATCCGGAAACGGCCGAAATAGAATTCCGTTTGGCCGGAATACTTTTCAATTTAAATCAGCTCATAAAATGTCGTTTTCATCTTAAAAATGCGCTAAAACTAGATGCGGAATATGTGATTATTATTGAAGAACTCTTCCCTAAACTATTCAAACGTAAAAATATCATTGAACTTATTTCAAAATATTGTTAGTTTTGAATTTTCAAAAATTTCCTGCAAAATCTTTTTCTGACTTTGTAGGTGTTTGTTCAACAGGTATCTTTTTTCATACCTACAAGGTTTTTAAAACCTGGCAGGAAAACGAAATTTCAATCAAAGAAAATGCAATCCACAAGAACTTTTAGTGATCGTGTTTTTCTGGTTTTAAAGGGGATCGCAATGGGCGCGGCCAACAAAGTTCCGGGAATTTCGGGCGGAATGGTCGCCTTTGTCGCTGATTTTTATGAAGAGTTTATCTATTCCCTTCAAAAAATTAATTACAAAGCCTTAAAACTGATTTTAAATGGTCGGTTCAAAAGCTTCTTTCAATATATCAACGGGCGATTTTTGTCCCTCTTGGTGCTGGGAATGATCATTAGTTATTTTAGCATTTCACTGTTGCTGAATTATCTGATCGTGCATTACGAACTTTATATTTGGTCTGCTTTCTTCGGAATGATCATTGGTTCCATTTATTATGTTGCCAAAGATTATGATGATTGGAGCCGGCGCAACATAGGTCTTTTGATCATAGGGATTTTGCTGGGCGCGTCGTTGAGTTTTATTGATCCCAGTCAGGAAAATGACAATTTGTGGTTCGTTTTTTTATGCGGTATTATCGGGGTTTCCGGTCAAACTTTGCCTGGTCTTTCGGGTTCTTTTATCATAATGCTTTTGGGAAATTATGTGCTCCTTCTGGTTGATTCCGTCAACTCATTATACCTCACGTTTTTAGATATTCTTCAATGGGATTTCTCTTTTCTGGATAATATAGAACGCGTTCGGATGTTGAAAGTGCTGGCCGTTTTCACTTTGGGTTCCTTGGTTGGTTTGGTTACGTTGTCCCATTTTTTGGGTTATTTGTTGAAACATTATAAAACAGCGACCTATGCGGTGATAATTGGCTTCATTACAGGTTCCTTGGGCGTGGTTTGGCCATGGAAAACAACGGTTTATGCCACCGAAACGGGCGGGACTTTTGTCTTCGATTCAAATGGCGGAAAAATTGTGGAAAGCTTTCAACGTTATTGGCCAGAACTTGGGTTTTGGCAAAACTGGATGGCAATTTTCTTCATTTTAATGGGAATCATGATTGTCGTCCGCCTGGAATTATACGGACGGCAATTGAAAAAGAAAAAGAATGGATAAATACGGACTTATCGGTAAGAATATTGCCTATTCTTTTTCTAAAAAGTTTTTCTGTGAAAAGTTTCTGTCTGAAAAAATTAATGCTAATTACGTCAATTTCGATCTTCCGGAAATTTCACATTTCAGAGAAATCATTCGGGATGAAAAAAATCTAAAAGGCCTAAATGTAACCATTCCATATAAAGAAAAGATAATTCCCCTATTGGATGAAATTACATTAGAAGCTGAAGAAATCGGCGCTGTGAACACCATAGAATTCCACGACGGAAAAATTATCGGTCATAATACAGATGTTTGTGGATTTGTAGAAACGCTAGTCCCACACTTGGAAATAAAATCCTATAAAGCTCTGATTTTAGGAACCGGAGGCGCATCCAAAGCAATTGCTTATGGACTAAAATCGCTGAATATTCCTTTTGTTTTTGTTTCGAGGAAAGAATCTGCCAATTCAATTTGCTACGAACAACTTTCCGAAGAAATCATTCAAACACATTCCATTATTGTTAATTGCACGCCCTTGGGAACATTCCCAAATGTTCAAGATTTTCCAGCTATTCCGTATTCATTTTTGGGGAAAAATAATCTTTTGTTCGATTTAACATATAATCCGCCGCTTAGTCAGTTTCTGGAAAGAGGTTTACAAAACGGTGCACAAATTGAAAATGGACAAAGAATGTTGGAACTCCAGGCAGAAAAAGCATGGAATATTTGGCAGGCCCGATAAATCCTTAAAGATATTGCGCAGTTTTGGTTCAAATTCTTGCTAGGTTTTACGGGAGTTGTTATCTTTCAGCGAAAATTCACTTGAACCCAAACATTGAAAGATATGTCAGAAAAGGAAAACTCCTCCGAAGAACAAAAGAACACCGAAAACAAAGAAATGGCTAAAAAGAAAACTGTTGAAAAAACAGAATCTTCCGCCAATTCCGACGAAAATAACAACGAGTTGGAAAATTCCATGATTCAGGAATCCGAGCATGTCGATGAACAGCGAAGCAATTCCGAAAAAGCAGATGAAACCGACACAAATAAAGATGAAAAGGATTCTTCTGATGCTTTTCTTGCGGAATCTAAAAAATCGGCCAAAGAAAATATGGAAAAAGAAAAGGAAAATCCTGATCTGAAAACGAATCCGGAAGAATTAACTTCCGATTCCGGGATTTCTGAAACTGCCGATAATTCAGAAGAGAAAAATGAGCAGAAAGAAGAAGAGCAGAAAGAAGAGGAGAAACAGCCGGAAGCACAAAAAAATTTAGAGGAAACTAAAAATATTCAAACTGAAGAAAATGATTCCGAAGAGGAAGAGGACGAGGATGATGAAGAAAAACGTACGTCCGAAAAAAACGGAATTCCTCTGAAGGATTATCATTCCATGGACATGGAACAGTTGGTGAAGGAATTTTCAAGCTTGCTGAAAACGGAGAAAATACAAGCTATCAAGGAGCATACTGAAGAAATAAGAAATGAATTCAATTCTAGGTTCGATGAAGAATTAGAGCAGAAAAAGGAAGAATTTGTGGCAGAAGGCGGAAATATTATTGATTTTTATTATTCCACGCCACTCAAAAAGGAATTCAACTCGCTCTATTTTGATTACAAGGAAAAGCGCAACGAACATTACAAACAGCTCAAGCAAAACCTGAATAAAAATCTGGAAAACCGCTTGGCAATTATTGAAGAATTAAAAGGAATGATTGGTTTGGGCGCAAATATGAACGCGAATTTCAATCAGTTCAAAGAACTTCAGGAACGATGGAAAAAAGCTGGGCCGATTCCGCGGGATAAATACAACACGGTTTGGAACAATTATCACCATCATGTGGAACATTTTTATGATTTTCTGCATTTGGACCGCGAATTCCGCGATATGGATTTCAAGCATAATTTGGATCAAAAACTAAAAATTATCGTTCGTGCCGAAGAATTGGCACAAGAAACCAATATTAACCGTTCGTTTCGGGAATTGCAGATGCTCCATAAAATGTGGAAAGAAGAATTGGGGCCGGTCGCAAAAGAATATCGCGATGAAATTTGGGATAAATTTAGTGAGGTTACCAAAAAAATTCACGAAAATCGACAAGCCTATTTTGCGGAACTGGATAAAAAGAGCGAAAAAAACCTATCGATAAAACGGGAGATTATTGAAAAAATAGCCAAAATTGGCAAAAATGATTTGGGCTCCCACAAAGAAACCCAGCAGAGAATAAAACAAATTGAAGCACTTCGAAATGAATTTTTCAAAGCAGGTAAAGTTTCAAAACGGGATAATGAAAAAGTTTGGTCAGAATTTAAAGCGTCAGTTGGAATCTTCAACCATAAGAAAAATGAATATTACAAAAATCTCAAAAAGGACCAGTACGAAAATTTAGGGAAAAAGATGGAGTTGGTTAAAATCGCGGAAGAAAATAAGGACAGCACAGATTTTGAAACGGTAACGCCGCTCATGAAAAAAATCCAAAATGATTGGAAACAAATTGGCCACGTACCGCGAAAGGACAGCGACGTAATTTGGAAACGTTTTAAGGCAGGCTGTAACCATTATTTTGATCAGGTGCATACCAACAAATCTGGGGAAAACAAGGAAGAAGCCGCTGCTTTTGAAGAAAAAAAAGCCTTAGTGGACAGTATAAAAACCTTGGAAATTGGCGAGGATAAAGAGGAGGGATTGGAAGTCATCAAAACCAAAATTGAGGAATGGAACAATTTGGGGCGCGTGCCCAAAGACAAACGTTACATCGAAGGAAAATTCAATAAAGCCTTGGATCAACTTTTTGAAAATTCTTCCATAGATCGGAAAGAATCAGAAATGCTGAAATTTGAGAATAGGATAAAAGTTTTGGACGAAGCCGACGATTCAAGAAAAATAGAAAAGGAACAGTTTTTCCTTCGAAAAAAGGTGGATGAAACCAAGGTAGAAATCCGGCAGTTGGAGAATAATTTGCAATTTTTCTCAAATGCCAATGTGGATAATCCGTTGGTCAAGGAAGTTCATAAAAACATAGCTCGCCACAAGGAACAATTGGAAACTTGGAAAGCAAAA
Source organism: Flavobacteriaceae bacterium (assembly GCA_041689995.1). Lineage (GTDB taxonomy): Bacteria > Bacteroidota > Bacteroidia > Flavobacteriales > Flavobacteriaceae > DASSWG01. The sequence continues at coordinate 16,449 of JBDNFD010000120.1, forward strand.
CTGAAAAAAGTGAAAGCCTTGTAATCAGCCCGAAATAGTGCGTTTTTGGAACTAATAAGTTCGTTTATAGTTTTATCGTTAAAGAAATTACCCCCCCAAATGAAATTGAATCGTCAAATTTTCAATATCCTCATCGTTGTAATTGGTGCTGGAATACTTATTTATGATCTGGCGGTTGAAGATGAAAATATCTATATAAAAGTCATCGGATTGGTTTTGTTAATGTACGGATTGTACACCGCCACCCAACAGTGGACAGTAGAAAACCGTGAGGGAAAAGATGATTTTGACTATGACGAAGAAGATGACAAATATAATTAAAGGAGATTGGGTGGAAGTGCTCGACGACAATCTTTCGGGAAAAGTCACCAGTATTGAAGGTCAGCAGATTACCATTGAAACTTCAGACGGATTTCAAATGGTTTTTCAGGAAAATGAATTGGTGAAAATTCCTACGGAAAATCAAATTAAAGTAGATAAAGCTTCATTGCGGTCGGCGTTGGAAGAAAAACGGATTATCAAAAAGAATTCCAAGCGCAAAACCAAAGTTAAAGAACGGAATATCGCCGCCATGGAAGTTGATTTGCACATCCATCAGCTGACAGATTCCACAAAAAATAAAAACAAATTTGATTTGTTGAACCTTCAATTGGAAACGGCAAAACGCCAACTTGATTTTGCCATAAAAAAACGCATTCAAAAAGTGGTATTTATCCACGGAGTGGGCGAGGGGGTTTTAAGGGCTGAGTTGGAAACGCTTTTTAATCGTTATGAAAACCTGAAATTTTACGACGCCGATTATCAAAAATATGGCTTGGGCGCCACCGAAGTTTATATTTTTCAAAACGGTTGATTAGTCGACCAATAACCTAACGCTTTTGGTCACATCCAAATAACCCATCATCAAGGTTTCAAAGACGATATTTTCATCACTGGCAAGGTGGTCCATTGTTACATTTTTTGCGACCAAGAAAGTACGAAAAGTTCTGGAAATCATATACTTTTTGAATAAATCTAGCGGTAAAGATTCTGTATCATCTGGATCCAAATAGTTCGGAATCGTATCCAAATCCGTGTCATCATCTGCGGGGTTCAAATCCGGAAATCCATCGTTGTTCACATCATCGTAAGCGTTTAAATCTTCATATCGTGTAATTGTTCCATCGCCATCATCATCATCATCCAAATAATTCGGAATTCCGTCATTATCCGTGTCCGGTAGGCTGCCAGGTTCTGCATCGTCATCGTTCACGGCAATTTCCACGGAAGTGGGAACATTGTCATTATCATCATCCGGATCAATAAAATTTGGAATTCCATCGCCATCTGTATCATCATCAAAATAATCGCCGTTGCCGTTGAGATCTTCCATTTCGGCAGGAACTCCGTCACCATCATCTTGAGAAGTAACGGTGGTGTTGAAAACAACGCTTCCCCCAGATGTGCTGGTATATTCATCTACAACATTGGGCGAACTGGGCGGAATTTCATTACAAAAATAATCCGAACCACTAATTCCACCGTTATAACTGCGGTAAATCAATTTATTGTTATTGTCCAGATTAATCGTTCGCGGTGCGGGATTTTGTAAACTGTCGGAAGTACCGGTGAAATTTTCATCTTCAAAATTGAAGGATAAACTTTCGTTCGGATCGGTATTGATACCATAAATCACCTTCGTACTGTTTTCGCCACACAATTGCAGTTGGGTTTCGGAATCAAAATCGAAGGTGGAAACAATGACATCGCCGTCATCACATCCAGAAATAATTCCTCCAAGAACGAACAACAAAAATAATTTCCGCATCATATTTTTAAAATTAGATTTTGTCTGCCAAGAATTAGCTACCGATAGACATCGGCAAAATTAGCGATTTGCATTTTATAACGCTGAATCCCATAAAGAATTTCAAAATTCTTTATTTTTGCACTGATTTCCGGGAAAAAGGAATTTAAAAATAATCGATACAAGAGTGAAATTGGAAGCAAAACGAATTTTTCCTTGTAATTTCAAAGAAATATGAGAAAAGTATATTTTGACAGTGCCGCCACGACACAAATGCGGGAAGAAGTTATTGAGAAAATGACGAAAACAATGCGTGAAATATATGGAAATCCGTCTTCCACACATTCTTTTGGACGTTCGGCAAAATCCGCTATCGAACAAGCACGAAAAACCGTTGCGGGATTGTTGAACGTGTCGGCTTCTGAAATCGTTTTTACGTCCGGCGGGACCGAAGCAGACAATTTGACATTGAATTCAGCGGTGCGCGATTTGGGCGTGCGATGTATTATTACTTCCAAAATTGAACATCATGCGGTTTTGCACACACTTGATCAGCTAAAGGAATGTTATGATGTTACGGTAGATTATGTTGATTTGGATGAATGCGGTAATGTGAATTTAAACCATTTGGAATCCCTTTTGAAGAGTTCCACAGAAAAAACCTTGGTGAGTTTGATGCACGTTAACAATGAAGTGGGGAACATGTTGGACATCAAAAAAACCGCGGAACTTTGTAAAAAATACGATACGTTATTTCATTGCGACACGGTGCAATCCGTAGGACATTTTGAATTGGATTTGACGGAAATACCGGTAGATTTTATCGCCGTCAGTGCCCATAAATTTCATGGGCCAAAAGGAGTGGGGTTTGCGTTTATTAGAAAAAACACCGGCTTAAAACCCTTGATTTTTGGTGGGTCACAAGAGCGGGGCTATCGCGCGGGAACGGAAAGCGTGCATAACATTGTTGGTTTGGAAGAAGCTTTGCGACTTTCCTATGAAAATTTGGAGGAAGAGAAAGCCTATGTGACCGATTTGAAAAAATATTTTATCGATCGGTTGAAAAAGGAAATTCCGGGTGCAAAATTGAATGGAAATTGCTCCGAAATGGAAAAAAGCACTTATACCCTCATTAATGTTTGCCTTCCCATTTCTGCTGAAAAAGCCATTTTATTATTGTTCCAACTCGATTTGAACGGAATCGCTTGTTCTAAAGGGAGCGCTTGCCAGAGTGGGGCAGAAGGAGGTTCTCATGTGCTGAACGCTATTTTGGGAGAAGATGACAAGAAAAAACCTTCTCTTCGATTTTCGTTTTCACATTTCAATACCAAGGAGGATATTGATTATGTGATTGACGTGCTGAAGGAACAAATGAAATAGGTATAAATCTCAAAAATCGTATTTTAAGTTTGATGATTTTATTCGATTCCTTTTTTTGAGTCCATTAAATTCAGGTGATTGCGGACAACTATTTGGATAGCTGGAAATTTGATTGATTTTCTACGATTTATCAAAAACCCATTGAAACCCGCAAATTAAAAACCCTGGGCGACAAATAATTGGGAACTGCATATTGGGTTTTGGTATAAGCATCGCGCACGAATGTGTTGGTGATGGAATTTTGCACGTCGAACATATTGAAAATTTCAAATCCCACGCTCAGGGTTTCGAAAGAATGTAGCCAATGTCCTTTTGGAAAACGTTTGTTGGAATCGGTCAGAACATAGGAAATTCCCACATCGACGCGCTTGTAATCCGGCAAACGCAATTGATAGTCATACGGATCGGCATAATCGGGGGAACCTCCGGGCAATCCGGTGTTATAAACCAAATTCAGGTACAATTTCAAACTCGGAATATTCGGTACATAATCCTGAAAAACCACACCAAATTTCAAACGTTGATCTGTGGGGCGCGAGATATATCCGCGATCATTAATGTTCACTTCGGTCTTCAAATACCCAAAACTCACCCAACTTTCCGTTCCCGGAACAAATTCTCCGTTCATCCGTAAATCCAATCCATACGCGTAGGCTTCGGCATCGTTATTTGCGCGATAACGAATTTGAACATTTTCAACCGTATAAGGATTTACATCGCTGAGTTTTTTATAATAAGCTTCTGAAATTAATTTAAAAGGCCGTTTCCAAAGCAAAAAACTATATTCATTCCCTAAAACCACATGAATGGATTGTTGCGCTTTTACATCAGGATTCACCATTCCGGTCGAGTCCCGCAGTTCTTTATAAAAAGGCGGCTGATGATAAAACCCACCGGAAAGCCTGAAAATCATATCTTTTTTCCAGTCGGGTTTGATTGCGAATTGAGCCCTTGGACTAAAAATAGTTTTGGTTTCCGAAGAAAAATCATTTCCACTAACGGTCCAGTTGTGCGCCCGAACACCCAAATTGAACCAAACATCATTGTTTCCGAAATTACTGCGATTGCTCCACTGCACAAAGCCGGAAACCCGATCGATTTGCGTCTCGTTCATCGCCCGAATATTGGAAAACGGAACCAGCGGTGCATCGTAACTTTCATATGGTTGCTCATTTTGAAAATCGACAAGGGGAGGACGAATGGAAAATCCTGCGGAATCAATGATTTCATATTCCCTTATACGGTCGCGAATATCTTCATGTGTATATTTAATGCCATAATCAAATTGTTGCTTTTCAATAGTGTAAGTTCCTTTATGAGAAATGTTGAAAATCAGCGCATCCAGATCGTTTCGGGCGTGAGTGAGTTGGGAACCAATTCCCTCGGTGAATTCTACGTCGCCCAAATCTTCACTGCCAATATCGGTGTTTGGCCTGCCCAAGCGATATTCCGCCAGAATATCATAATATTCCTGTTCTTGGGTGTTATAAGTCGAAAAAATCAGTTCTGCGGTATAATCTTCGGAAACTTTATAACTCGCTTTCAGTGCGCCAAAATAAGTTTGATAACGGTCCTGCTCCTGGCCTTCATAAAACACCAATAAAGCCCTCGGATCTTGCAAAGTTCCGAAATTTGTTTGTCGGGTTAAAGGTTCATAATCATATTTATTCAAGGAAATATTTCCAAGGAAACCCAACTCAAATTTATCATTGAATTGATACGTCAAAAAGCTCTGAACATCGGCAAAAACCGGATGATAATTGGTTTCCGTTTCTTTGGCGTTCACAAACAAACTGTTGTCGCGGTAGCGTAAACCAACAATTCCAGAAAGCTTTTTGTTTCTTGAAACCCCTTCCACCGAAACACTTCCGCCAAGAAAACTCAAATCTGCCGAGGCCCCAAAATCTACCGGACGGCGATAATGAATATCCAAAACCGAAGAAAGTTTATCGCCATATTTTGCTTGAAATCCGCCTGCGGAAAACTCCACCTTACGAACCAAATCGGAGTTTATAAAACTCAATCCTTCTTGTTGTCCACTGCGCACCAAAAAAGGTCGATAAATTTCGATGCCATTTACATAAACCAAGTTTTCATCATAATTTCCACCACGAACGGAATATTGTGTGCTCAATTCGTTGTTGGAACTGACGCCAGGAAGTGTTTTTATAAGATTTTCCACACCAGCATTCGCGCCAGGAATTTTTCGGATGGTTTCCGGCTCGATGGTGGTAACACCTGAAACTTTGGTTCGTTCGTTGGTAATGATCACGGCACTGATCTGCTCCACATTTTTCTTGAGCACAAAATTCAGTTCCTTTTTGCTATTTTCAGGTAGGTTGATGCGAAAACTAATATTTTTGAAACCGATGTAGGAAATCACGATCTGGATTTCTTTGTTCGCCGGAATTTCCAAACTATAAAATCCATTTTGGTTGGTAAGCGTTCCATCTTCGGAATAGGTGATGTTCGCGCCGGAAATGGGAAGTTGATTTTCATCGAGCACAATCCCCTTTACGATGGCTGTTTGAGAAAATAGGTTTTGCAGACCAAAAAATAGAAGAAGCAATAAGGGAAGGCTTGTTTTCAATATGATTTTTTAAGAATTATCGGTTTGGCAAAAATCTGTTCCGCTGACAAAGATACTTTTTTTGACCGATTTTTTTAGATAACGTTGTTTGGAGCTATCTAATTGTAATATTGAAAAAACAAGAATGAGTTTTCCTTTTATTTCTTCGTAAAAAATCTAATCATAAAAGAAAAACTTACTTACTTTTTCTATGAAAAACGGCTTCAAAAACAGTACTGTTCCCCACATTATCTGTTACAATTACCTTCAAGTTGTTTTCTGTGTCCGTCACGATTCCGTCGGAAAAATAATAAGTGATCAAATCGGTTTTGTGATTATATTCCATCAAAATGAACTTTCCATTCACGGTGGCACGATAGGCACTGATTCCCGAAAAATCATCTGTGATTTTCAAGCTCATGGTTTCGTTGTTTGATATCCATTTCCCGTCGGAAAAGTTAACAGGAGTGACTTTTGGCGGGGTATCATCGGTTCCTAAAGTATAAGTTCCGAAGGTTTTCGTATGCGTGGTAAACCTGTTTCCTTCCTTATAAGTAGTGCAATAATATTTCGCGCCCCACGGATAGGTGCGTACAATACAGAGTTTTCTTCGATCTGCTTCGCTGTATTTGCTGACATCAAAGCCCAAAGTCAAATTTTTGTGCAGGGGAGTAGTGGCTTCGTGCAAATGAATGGTTTCCCCATCGGTGGAAATGTTTAGATAAGTATCTTCGTAGAGCGCACTTTTTGGAATATAAACATCAAAAATCCCTTCTTCAAAAACCGTAGCGCGCTCCGAACTGGCAAAATAATCAGTTTTTTTAGGTTCTTTGAACTTAATGGTATCAGAAATTTGGGCTTCGATGGGAATCCGAATGACATTGGAATTTCCGGCGAAATCACTGACCTTTACTACGAAAATAAAATCTTCTCCGTCCTTAACATCAACCAAACCTTTGTTGACGATATTGGAATAAATACTTAGCTCATTGTTGGGTTCGATGAACAATTTCTGTATCCTTTTATCTTTTTCTTTGTAGTAGGAATAATCGATCATACGATTAATATATCCCGATTCCGCGAAGGAAAATTTATCAAAGGTCATTTCAAAATCTTTGGAGCCATTGCAAAAAGTTTCAATCTTGTAGGTGCCGTTTTTATTATGTTCATAGTCCATTTGGTCAACGGTGGAAATTCCAAACCCGATTTTTCCAAAAGCATTGATGGTTTCCGTTTTGAAAGTGCCGTCCGATAACGGGATCAATCGTATTTTTTGACGTTCGACACTATTGTTGATATAGGCGCTGTCGCCAACGGCATATACAAAAAGGCTGCTGATAATAGGTTGCCGCGAATCTTTGATATCCAGTCCAAAAAGCATGGGGTTTATCGGTATGGACTGCTCGTTGCGGATTTCAAAATGCAAATGTGGGCCGCCGCTGCTTCCTGTATTTCCACTTAAAGCGATTATTTCGCCCTGTGTCACCGGCAACTTATTTTTTGACGGGAATAATTCTATTTCAAAACTTTCTTTTTCATATTGATGTTTGCGAACATAAGCTTTTATTTCGGGGGAAAATTCTTTCAAATGTCCATAAACCGTGGTGTAGCCGTTCGGATGTTGAATATATATTGCTTTTCCAAAACCCCATTGTTGCACTTTTATTCGGCTAACATATCCCGGACCCGCTGCGTGAACGTTTAGTCCGGTGCGCTGATCTGTTTTTAAATCCATTCCGCTATGAAAATGGTTCGAGCGCAATTCGCCAAAGGATCCGGCCAAAGTCAAGCGGATTTCCAAAGGGCTTTTAAAATAATCTTTTGGGATTTCGGATTGTGCCGAAAGATTTGTTGCAATAAAAATGGAAAAGAAGAAAATCCCGAATTGTTTCATCTGTAAAAGTTTTTGGCATAAAAATTACGCAAATATAACGAAGCAACCAAATGGGATATTGGAACAAGGTTTTTTTAAAGCCTAAAGCTTACAGCCTAAAGCACAAAATATTTTACTTGGAAAATTATGCGAAAAAAATTGGAGTATTGCCAAAGAATAGTAACTTTGTATGCGTAAGTATTAGGTCGACCGCTGATGAGCAATTTGATGGAAATAGTTGATTCGCTAGAAGATAAGGTTGGGAAATTGTTGCAGAAACAAGAGGTTTTGAGAAATAAAAACCGTACCTTAGAGGAAAATTTAAAAATCAATCTGGGTGATTTTGCAAAACTGGAACAAAAAATCCAAGCGCTGGAGGATCGAAATCAAACCTTGAAAGCGGCAAACGCAATACTGGGCAGTAATGAATATAAAAGGGAAACAAAACTCAAAATAAACGGCTTGATCAGAGAAATCGATCAATGTATTGTTCAACTTTCGGAATAACCTGTCGATGTCGGAAAAGCTTAAAATAAAAATATCGATAGCAGACCGAATGTATCCGATGACTGTCTTCCCACACCAGGAAGAGGGTTTGCGAAAAGCGGCAAAGAAAATTGAAACGGTGATCAAGCAATTTGAGCAGAATTACGCGGTGAGGGACAAACAAGATGTATTGGCAATGTGCGCTTTACAATTTGCGGCCCAAACCGAGCAAGAAACGATAAGCAATGACCACGAAATCACCGAAGCGGAAGAAAAATTGGGCGCGCTCAATGAATTGCTTCAGAAACATGTGGTCGAATAGAAATTTGATACTACGTTCTTTTAAATAAAAACAAGGTTTACTGCCTGTACTAGTTATTCTTTTTTGATAAACTCAACACTATTCTATTAAAAAGGGTGAGTTTAAGTTGTTAAAGCATGCCGTCTTCGAGCGGATCCTTGATCAACTTGTTAGCCCTAAACTTGATTAATGGAGTTTAACAAAACCAATGCTGGTACAGGCTTTTTTTATACGCTAACTTATGGAAAGAATAACAATAATTGTAGCGGTCATCGCTTTGGCCATTGGCTTTGTGATCGCAAAAATACTGGAGAAAAAAAGTGCTGCTGGGCTTATTGTCGGGGCAAAAACGAAAGCTGACGCGATCTTAAAACAATCCAAATTAGAAGGAGAAAACATCAAGAAAGATAAAATCCTTCAAGCCAAAGAAAAGTTTATTGAACTGAAAGCCGAACACGAAAAGGTCATTTTTTCGAGGGACAAAAAGATTTCGGAAGCTGAAAAACGTACCAAAGATAAAGAATCGCAGGTTTCATCGGAATTGGCAAAAAATAAACGGTTGAATGCCGATCTGGAAGAAAAGGCCAAAGATTATGAGCACAGAACCGAATACCTTGAAAATAAGCAAGAAGAAATTGACAAATTGCATGGTCGAAAAATACAGCAACTGGAAGTAATTAGTGGTTTGAGTGCCGAAGATGCGAAAGCACAATTGATCGAATCACTCAAGGAATTGGCCAAAACGGAGGCAATGGTTCTGATCCAAAATACCATCGAAGAAGCTAAACTCACGGCTCAACAAGATGCAAAGAAAATTATAATTAATACAATTCAGCGTATTGGAACAGAAGAAGTGGTAGAAAATTGCGTTTCGGTTTTCAACTTAGAAAGTGACGATGTAAAAGGAAGGATTATTGGAAGGGAAGGGAGAAATATTCGAGCGCTGGAAGCAGCCACAGGTGTCGAAATTATTGTAGATGACACTCCAGAAGCAATTATTCTTTCTTGTTTCGATTCTGTGCGGCGCGAAATTGCTCGCTTGTCGCTACACAAACTTGTTACCGATGGAAGGATTCATCCGGCACGGATCGAAGAAGTGGTGAAAAAAACTCAAAACCAAATTGAAGAAGAAATCATTGATATCGGAAAACGAACGGTCATTGATTTGGGAATTCATGGTTTGCACCCAGAACTGATAAAAATTGTGGGCAGGATGAAATATCGTTCTTCCTATGGTCAAAATCTTTTACAACATTCGCGGGAAGTCGCCAAACTTTGTGGTGTAATGGCTGCGGAATTGGGTTTGAGCCCAAAACTGGCAAAACGCGCCGGACTGCTTCATGATATTGGAAAAGTTCCGGATACGGAAACCGAATTGCCGCATGCGATCCTTGGCAAGGAATGGGCCGAAAAATATGGTGAAAAACCAGAAGTCTGCAATGCCATTGGTGCCCACCACGACGAAATTGAAATGACCTCACTACTTTCACCGATTGTTCAAGTTTGTGATGCTATTAGCGGGGCGCGGCCAGGAGCGAGAAGACAGGTGGTGGATTCTTACATTCAGCGTCTAAAAGACTTGGAAAATGTAGCCTTCGGATTCAGTGGTGTTAAAAAAGCTTATGCCATTCAGGCCGGACGAGAATTGCGTGTGATTGTGGAAAGCGAAAGAGTAAGTGATGAAAAGGCTTCGAATCTTTCTTTCGAAATTTCCCAAAAGATCCAAACCGACATGACTTATCCCGGACAGGTGAAAGTTACCGTTATTCGCGAAACCAGAGCTGTTAATATTGCACGATAGCAACTGGATTTTAGATATGGAAATTTCATTCCTCCGAAACACAGCCATTCCAGATTAATTTTGGAGTCGTATTTTTTCTTGGATGACCTGGGTGATTTCTTCTGGTTTATCGGTACCGATCCGAACGATTGATTTTTTGTTTCTGAAAGTGAGTTCAATCGCTTTGAATCCCGATACATTATAGAGCCAACCATTTCCCAACCATCTAATCCCGATTCCTGCTAAAATCGGGTTTTTTACGGCTTCACATGATTCGATTTCTGAAAATTGGTAGGATTTTCCAAACCAATCAATCCCGAATTTAAAGGATACATTTTTTTCGTCAATGAAAATTGTGAGTTTGTAAAAAGTGAACAAACAGGCGAAGATAATCAAAATAAGTGCTTGCAAACCAATTGATTCCGGATCAAATGAAATTCCAATCATGAACAAACGGATAATAAGGATTAGCAAGATGGGTACAAAAATCACCAGGCAAAAAGTTCCGAATTGGGTATATTTTTTCATATCGAACTTACTTTCAAGGAAATCAGCAAAACAATTTGCCGAAATCTGTTAGAAATTTCTATTTAGTTTGTTTCTTGATCCAATCTCCAATTATTTCCATTGCTTTGGGCGAAAAAGTCTGCTCGATTTTTCCATATTCTGAAGGTAATCCAGTTTCACTTTCTTGAAACAAATGGTTCAAGCCTGGAAAAGTTTTTATGGTGATGTCTGTATTTCCCCCTTTTTTTAATGCAGTTTCTATCGCCTGTAAATTTATTTTCGCGGGAACTTGTAGATCATTTTCCCCATTTAACGCCAAAACGGGAATAACAATTTTTTGAAGATTAATGCGGGGATCATATTTCAAAAAAAATTGCCACCAAGGTAAATTCATAGTGATGGAAGCCAATTGTCCCTGGATTTCTGTTTCAGACAATCCAGGAAAATTTTCTTTAAAATAACTTGTCAAAGTTGTTTTTAAAGAAGCTTTATCGGTGGAATTAATAACCAACTGGTACAATTTCTTATTCAATCTTTTAGCTTCTGTAAGTTTTACTTCGCTCATTCCCGCTGCTTTTCCAAGGGCATAATTCTGTTCGAGAAGCAATTCGTCGCCTGGAATTCCAGGACCTGCGAGAAGAATCAGGAAATTAACATCATCGGATTTTATGGCAACCATCGGCGCGATCATTCCGCCTTCACTATGACCAATTAATCCAATCTCATTTTTGTTTATTTCTTTCCGGGTCATCAAATAATCAACAGCTGCTTTGGCATCAGTGGCAAAATCTTCTGAAGTTGAATTTAAAAACTCCCCTCCAGATTCGCCTACTCCACGGTCGTCATAACGCAAAACGGCAATTCCATTTCGGGTTAAATAATCAGAAAGCACCAAAAACGGGTTATGGTCCAAGCCCTCCTCGTTCCGATTTTGCGGACCGCTTCCGCTAATCAAAATCACTGCGGGAAATTGTTTTGTTCCTTTGGGAAAAGTTAAAGTTCCTGCTAAAGTAATTCCAGCTTTTTCATTTTTGAAAAACACGTCTTCTGAGACATACGGATAAGGCTTTTCGGGTTTCTGTGGTCGATTGGGCTTACTTATTTCTATTTTTTCCCTTCCAAGGTTCAAAGCAAAGGATTGTCCGTTTTGGATAAATTCCCCGCCAAACCCTTTTTCGGGAGTTAAAAAACCGCTATAGGAGAATCCCATTCCCGACTTGATAAACAAACTGTCGTTGATGAAAATTGTTTCGGCCATCGCAATTCCAAATGCTTTTTGTATGGGGCTATCCATGGAAGAAGTTAGACCATTATCTGACTTTTCAATATGAAAGATTAGCGGTAATTCTTGTCCCATTACGATTATAGCGCCATTCCATTCACCGGTAATATCTTGGGAAAAGCCTTTGAAAAAAGATAAAAATATGAGTGTGAAAAGAGTTGTTTTTTTCATGATTAAGCGTTTTTTAGAGTGTGAAGATGATAAGTTTTGAAAGAATTTCAGCAAAAATTAATGCGATGGAAAATAAAACGATTGGTTTTGTTCCTTTAGCATGCGATGCGGTTTTGAAACCGTTGTACAATAATATGATATACCAAATTATGCAAAGAATGGCTATCAAGGAAGATACAATTATAAAAAATAAATTGTCCATCGTTGCCGCCATGATTATTTGCGGATCCAGCATTTGTAAATTCGTTGTTTGGGGATCGAGTATTTCCAACATATTTTCAGCAGATCTGCTCATAAAGCCACTGATGTTCGTTAAGGAAAACAAATAAAAAGGAACTCGCGCAACCATTACCGTAACCAGAATATCGATAAACCGTGTTTTTTTATTAAGGTATTTTGCCAAAGGGAACAACAAGAAAGCCAGTGAAAAAATATTGATCAAATTGTCCAAAAATGGATCTTTTAGTTGAATGATCTGCACAAAATGTAAATCCAAAACCCCGTCAAAACGAACGCTGAACCAATATCCAAAAAGCGATCCAATGAGCGTGATCAGTATTCCGGAAATCAACAAGGTTCTTTCCGAATATTTTTCGAAAGGCTTGAATATGATTGTTTTCATGATTTATCCAATTTTTCGATTTTTTCTAAAATATCATCCAGTCTGTTGCGCACCGTCGGATAACTTTTTTTCAGATGTTTGGCCATTTCTTTCAAACTTCCGCTGAACCGAATGAATTGGAAAAGAAAATCCTGTTCTTCAATTGGCAAAAGGAGAAGGGAAGGCAATGAAAAATCACCAGAGATTTTGGTGCCACAAACATGACAAGAAAGTTCGCTGACTTTCAGGGGTTTTTCACAACTTGGACAGGAAGTAGGAAATTTTGACATGCTGAAAATTTTGAACAAATATAAATCATTGTTCAATATAATTAAGATTAAATTGAATAAAGTTTATTATAGGAAGAATTAATCGTAAAAAAACCTTGTTAGAATGTGGACAAGGTTGAAAGAAATTTTATTAGTAAGGAAAACAATGGTATTATGCCAAACGATTTCTTCTGAAAGTAGAAAACAAAAGGGTTTTCAAATTGGGGTAGTGCAATTCCACAATCCGAGAATTGGCCGAAAATAAACGATCATCTTCTATCTCATGATTATGGTCGAATTGAAGATAAGCCACTTTGTTGGCATAATCGATGGCGGTTGCTTTTGCGCGATAGAATCTTTTCAACAGAAAACAATAAATCGTATTCCAGTAGCTGTTCAATTCTTTTTTATTGCACTCGCTATAGGAAGGTGCGGAAAGGATTTCCTCAAGAAAATTATGCTGGTAGAAGTATTCTTTTGTTTTCATTTTTTTCTTTAAAAATAGCCCTATAAATACACTCCAATCTTTAACAAATGGTTAATTAACAGATGTTTAACTATTGGTGGAGGTTGGTTCATTCTTCGCCTATTTGTTTCCTGTAAAATTCTGAATTGAAAGTGTTTTTTGCAAAATTATGAACGGATTAATGGGGTGCATTTCTCTTCAGTATTAATGACCGTTGTCATTAATTTTCTTTAACAAATGGTGAATCTTTATACTTCAATATTTAAAACCAATTATGATGATTACCCAACGAAATTTCATTCTATTTTCTGTATTATTCATTTTAAGTTTTATGAATAGTACCGCTCAAACTTTCAACATCGATGCCGATATAAGAGCTCGTTTTGAGTATAGGCACGGTTACAATAATTTATTTCCCGATAATGCCGATCCGGCTGCTTTTGTAAATCAGCGTACACGGCTTAATTTTGGATATTAAACGGAAAAACTCCAACTGTTTATAGCAGTTCAGGATGTAAGTATCTGGGGAGATACCCGCCAAATTTTAGCGATAGATGGAAACGATTCCTTTTCTCTTTTTCAGGCTTACGTTCAATTGCAACTCGATGAAAACTGGTCCGTAAAATTGGGTCGCCAAGTTATTTCTTATGATGATGAACGCATTTTTGGTGGTTTGGATTGGGCAATGCAAGGCCGGTTTCACGATGCCGTGATTGTGAAGTATAAAAAAGACGGTTTTCAGACCGATTTTGGTGGGGCGTTTAGTCAAGATAATAACGAAAATGAGGGAACAGGTTACGCCATCCAAGGTGCTTATACTTACAAATCAATGCAATTTGCCCACCTAAAGAAATCCTGGGAAAATTTTGTGGGAAGCCTCTTGTTTTTGAACACCGGTTTTCAAAATTTCAGCGGTGTGGAAAATGATGTTCCCGACGGTGTATATAATATGCAAACCGTAGGCTCATATGTGGAATTCCCAATCGAAAATATTAAGTTTTTCGGAAGTGGTTACTATCAGTTTGGAAAAGCAGACGCAGTTACAGATTTGAGTGCATACCAGTTGGCATTCGCCGGAAGTTATCAAACTGAAAAAATGCAATACAACTTAGGTTTTGAAATTTTAAGCGGAACAGACCAAGATGGAAGTTCAAAAAACAACTCATTTTCCCCGCTATATGGCACCAGTCATAAGTTCAACGGATTTATGGATTATTTTTATGTCGGCAATCATGCCAATAATGTGGGGCTTAATGATTTGTACGCAAAGTTGGTGTATAAGACAGGGGAAAAATCAAATATTTTATTCAAGGCACATTACTTTACCGCCAATGCGGAACTTTCCGCTAATGCAGATAAATATTTAGGCACGGAAATGGATTTGATATATACCCAAAAACTCATGCCGTACGTAAAATTAAATGTGGGTTATTCCCAAATGTTTGCTTCGGAAAGCATGAGCCTCATAAAAGCTGGAAGACCTTATGATAATATCAATAATTGGGGTTGGGTTCAATTAACCGTTAATCCGAACATCTTTAAATCTGATTTAAGTAAAATATCGAAATAATTAGAAATCAGTTTGGGATTTTTTCTACTTCCATTCAAATAAATCTATGAAGTTTAGGTGGCCGATTTGAAACTGACTTAATATTCTTTACTATCGAAACTATTAGGAATCGGTGGAAATAAAAAAGCCTTTCAAGAATTTGAAAGGCTTAATTTTGCTAGTAGCGGGAACTGGACTCGAACCAGTGACCTTCGGGTTATGAGCCCGACGAGCTACCTACTGCTCTATCCCGCGCTATTGGTTGGCAAAGATACGGCAAACTTCTGTTTCCGCCAAACATTCCATATAAATTATTTTCGAGAAAATGTAAACCTTAAATTCAATGGGCAATTTTCATTTTGTGATGAAAATTGTAAAATTTTTAGTTTCAAAATATTCTTGAGAAAGCTTTCATATTCAGTTGGGAAAAGAATATCGTTAAAATATATTCCCCAAAAATGGGTGAAAATTATTTTCAGAATGAGTATTTTAACATTCTCTTATTTTTTCCAAGAAAATTTTCTTCAAAAAGATATATATTTGCCGCTTAAATCAGTCATAGAAAATATGGTAATTGGACTGCTAAAAGAAAAAATAGGTGAACATCGTGTTGCCTTGCTTCCCGAGATTGTTGCAGCTTTAAAGAAGAAAAAGGTGACGATTATAGTTGAAAAAGGAGCCGGAGAAACCGCCTATATCCCTGATTCCCAATATTTGGAAGTTGGGGCGAAAATCATGGATCGAAAACAGATTTTCACTGATTCCGACTTAATCCTTCGAATACACGCTCCTCAAAAAGAGGAATTGGAAATGCTAAAACCAGACCAAGTTTGGGTGAGTGCCTTCAATCCGTTGGTTAATACGGAACTCGTTCTCGAATTGCAAAATAAAAAAATTACTTCCTTTAGTTTGGATATGATCCCGAGGACCAGTAGGGCGCAAGCCATGGATGTCCTTTCTTCTATGGCAACTGTTAGCGGGTATCGCGCAGTATTAGATGCCGCTTATAGATTGCCCGTGTTTTTTCCCATGTTCATGAGTGCCGCAGGAACCATTCGGCCTGCCAATGTGTTGATTTTAGGAGCGGGTGTGGCCGGGTTACAAGCCATTTCGACGGCGAGAAAATTGGGGGCACAAGTGGAAGTGTTTGATGTGCGTTCTGCCGTAAAGGAAGAAGTAATGAGTTTGGGCGCCAAGTTCGTGGAGGTTGAAGGTGCCAAAGATGATAAAGCTGCCGGGGGTTATGCCGTGGAACAGGATGAAGATTTCAAGAAAAGACAGCAAGAAGCAATTAATTTGAAAGCATCAAAAGCCAATGTGGTCATTTGTACAGCTCAAATTCCGGGCAGAAAAGCTCCGTTGCTACTTCCGAAAATTGCTATGGATCAAATGAAACCAGGGTCGGTGATAATTGACTTGGCAGCTTCGAGCGGCGGAAACTGCGAATTGACAAAAAATGATCAAATCGTGGAATATAATGGACTGACCATTGTGGGAAAATCAGATTACCCGTCTCAAATGGCAGTCGATGCAAGCAGAATGTTCGGCAAAAATGCCTTCAATTTTATAAGTCTTTTAATTTCCGAAGAAGGGGAAATGCAACTTAATTTTGATGATGATCTTGTCCTGGGAACCTGTATTACGCACCAAGGAAAATTGTACAACGATCGTGTAAAATCATTGTTGGAAAACAAAACAACTCTTTAAACTATGGAAGAATTACTAAAATTTTTTTATGAATACCGTGATGTGATTTTTATCATTGCGCTCGCGGTTTTTTTGGGGGTAGAAGTGATTTCCAAAGTTCCTTCTGTTCTTCATACTCCTTTAATGTCTGGCGCAAATGCTATTTCTGGGGTGATTATTATTGGCGGACTTATTTTAGTTGGCACGGCCGATCTTTCCAAATTCTCTTTGGAACTCATTTTGGGATGCCTCGCACTTTTCTTCGGAACGTTGAACGTTGTCGGCGGATTTGTGATTACCGACCGTATGTTGGAAATGTTCAAGAAGAAAAAACCTACTAAATAAATCCGCTGGAATGGATAAAATTATTGGAAATTTTCAAGGTGTGGATGTGACTGTTGGTCACAGTTTACTCGAATTAAGCTATCTGATCGCTGCATTGCTTTTTGTTTTTGGCCTCAAAAAATTATCCCATCCAGATACCGCACGTACCGGAAATCTTTGGGCCGCGGGGGGAATGTTATTGGCTATTATAACGACAATTTTTCTTCACCAAAATGATTCCGGCGAAAATATTCCTCTGGCGAACCTTGTTTTAATCGGAATAGTGGTTGCGATCGCTTCCATTGTGGGTTGGATCATGGGCAAACGAGTGGGAATGACCAAAATGCCGCAATTGGTTTCATTGTTCAACGCAACGGGAGGGTTGGCTTCGGCTTTAGTGGCTGTTTTGGAATATCCGAATTTGATTGTTGGCGCCTATGGAATTATTCTTGTTAGTATTTTAGGACTTTTTATTGGTGCGGTCGCTTTTAGCGGAAGTGTGGTGGCATATCTAAAACTCGATGGAAAAATTAAAGATTTTCGAGGCTCTTATATGACCTATTTTAATTTGCTTTTGTTAATATCAATTCTTGCCTTTTGTATTTGGATGATGCTTTCTGAAACACCTCCAACAGAACAAGCATGGACAATTTGGGTGTTATTTGGCATGTCAGCCTTATATGGGATTAGTTTTGTCATCCCGATTGGTGGAGCCGATATGCCGGTAGTTTTGTCTTTGTTGAATGCTTTGACCGGAATTGCGGCAGCGGCGGCCGGATTCATTTATGGAAACCAAGCTATGATTCTTGGTGGTATTTTGGTGGGTGCCGCCGGAATGATCCTGACTGTTTTGATGTGCCGTGCCATGAATCGATCGTTGTTGAATGTTATTGTTGGCTCTTTTGGTGCAAATGCAGCTTCTGCCCAAGGAGAATCTAATGGGTTTGTAAAAGAAATGACTTTAACGGACGCTGCGGTTTTGTTAGCATATTCGAATAGCGTGGTCATTGTTCCGGGATATGGTTTGGCCGTTGCCCAGGCGCAACATACGGTGCACGAATTGGATGCCTTGCTTTCGGCCCGTGGAATCGATGTAAAATATGCGATTCATCCTGTTGCTGGTCGAATGCCCGGACATATGAACGTATTGCTGGCCGAAGCTGATGTGCCTTATGATAAATTGGTGGAAATGGATGAAATTAATCCAGATTTACCGCAAACAGATGTTGTGGTGGTAATTGGTGCGAACGATGTTGTGAACCCGTCGGCCAAAGAAGATACTACATCGCCAATTTATGGCATGCCGATTATAGAAGCATACCACGCCCGAAATATAATTGTTATGAAACGCGGCGCGGGAAAAGGTTATGCGGGAATTGAAAACCCTTTGTTCTTTAATGATAAAACCAGAATGCTTTACGGAAATGCAAAAGATACCTTGCACAGTCTTGCAAATGAGATAAAGCAGATGTGATTTTAGAGATTAACCCAATAATTTATTTTTCTCTAAAAATCCAAACTCGAAAGGCTGAAATTGAATGGAGGTTCTGAAAGTTGCAATAATTCCCGAAGTACTGTCGGATTGGTATTGGTATAGAATTCAGGGATCCTTTGTTGTGTTTGTGCCAGTATTCCCAACTCCTTAAGGACGCTTTTTGTTTGTCGCGCGACGGCTTCCCCAGAATCAATGATTTTGACATTGTCTGGGAGCAAATTTTTTATCTGCGGAATAAGATACGGATAATGGCTGCATCCGAGAACTAAGTAGTCGATTCCCTTTTCAATCATAGGTTTTAAAAGTCTTTCCAAAAGTGCGTAAGTTTCTTGGGAATCCTTAGCGCCATGTTCAATCGCTTCCACCAATCCTTTTCCTTCCACTTCAATAACTTCGATGTTTTTTGTGAATGTACTCGAAGTTTTCGCAAAAAGTTCACTGGATAAAGTTCCTTGAGTAGCGAGTATGCCGATTGTTTTGGTTTTTGAATTCAGTGCGGCTGGCTTTATGGCCGGTTCTATTCCCAAAATAGGTACTCTATATTTCAAACGAAGTTCATGGATCGCGTTTGTTGTAGCAGTATTGCATGCCACCACGATCAGTTTGCAATCCCGCAAGAGTAAATGCTCGGTGTTTTTAATACTCAAATTAATAATTTCCTTTTTGCTTTTCTTGCCATAGGGAGCATTTTTACTATCGGCCAAATAAATAATATGTTCCATCGGCAATAATCGATGTATTTCCATGAAAATAGAGGTTCCGCCAACACCAGAATCAAAAAGGCCAATCGGTTGAGATGATTTCATTTTCGCAAAGCTAAGAAAATTTATGACCAAAAAATGCGCTCTGGAATGGAGCACATTTTTTATTTATCGGCCAACTTTGTTATTTGATGGCCATTTCAGTTTTCACATCTGACATTAAATTATAACCATCAGAAAGAAGTACGCCAGTGCCGGGAGTGGAGTCGAGGACATAATCAAACCCTTTTGCTTTGGCTACTTTTTGAATAGCAGCTTGTGCTTTTGCATAAATAGGTTTCATTAATTCCTGCTCTTTATCCTGTAAGGTTTTGTACGCATTTTGTCGGAATTCAACAATTTTGTTTTTTGAAGTTTGCAACTCCAAAGTTCGGTTTTGATTTTCTTCATCAGTTTTGGTCGGGGCCTCCGCTTGGTATTTTTCGGAAAGACTTTGAGTTTCTTTCATCATATCCTCAACACTAGCTTTGTAGGTGTTCTGAAGTTGTTCTAGGTCGGTCATGGCAGTTTGATACTCTGGCATCGACTCAATTAACTCCTGAGAGGCGATATGCGCGATTTTTGAGGTTTGAGCATGAATGAACGATACGGACATTAGACCGAGGGTCATTGCTATAAAAAGTGATCTGAATTGTTTCATTTTTAAAATGATTTAAGTGTTTGTGTTTAAATTATTTATTATTCCTGTTTTTACTCTTTCAATTTCCGTTCCTTTTTTGTTGACGGATGGCATTTATTGAATCGCGCTTTCTTTTGCGGTCTTCCCGTTGTTTTAAAAGAGCGTCGCGGCGGGCATTGAATTCAGCTTCTCGAATGGCGTTCAGTGAATCACGTTCGCTTTCCCGTGCATTCATTTTTTCTTGACGTTCACGTTCACGTTGGTCAATTTCCGCTTGTCGGTCGGCAGTTTCTTGTTTATCATCTTCAGCCTGAAGCACCGATTTATAAGGGTCTTCTTTCTCTTCCACGTCCTTATTTCGCGCTTCTTCCCTTGAAGAACGTTTGATCATCATTAAAACCCGATCGCTGATATCGTGCCTTTTTGCTGAAAAAAGTAGTAAAGCTTCCGATGAATTTTCAAAAATAAAATCGTATTTTCTGGTTTCCCCAATTTCCTGTACCGCACTGAAAATTTGATCCTGCACAGGTTTGATCAATTGCCGTTTCATGGTGATCATATCTCCGGCGGGACCAAAACGTTTTTGTTGCAATTGCAATAATTGTTCTTCTTCAAATTGTATTTCCGCCAATCGTTCTTCAATTAAATCTTTTGTCAATAAAGGTCGTTCGTTTTCAAGATTTTGCTTCATTTCATCAATGGCCTTTCTTTTCATTTCGAGCTCCGATTTCCATTGTTGTACTTTGGCATCAAGTTGAGTGGAAGCTTCTTGATATTCTGGTACATTTTCAAGGATATATTCCATATCAACGTAAGCAATTTGAAGGCCACGTTGGGCATGTATAGCAATACTTATAGAAAAGAATATCGTTGTTAGTAAAAAAAACCTTGTTTTCATATTATGCAAAGTTATAGAAAATATCGTGCCAAAATAGCAAATTTAAAACTGCTGTCCGATAATAAAATGGGTTTCCCAACCATTTGCTCCATCAAAAGTTCCCGGAATAGGATCGAAACCATATCCAAAATCGATACCTAATAATCCAAATGCAGGCATGAACAACCGCAATCCCACTCCCGCAGATCGGCTTAGCTGAAATGGATTATAATCCTTGAACCCGTCAAATGCGGCACCACCTTCCAAAAAGCTGAGCACAAAAATTTTGGCTGATGGTTTTAACGAAATCGGATAGCGTAATTCCATGGTATATTTATTATATATTGTGGCCCCGTCATTAATGGTTTCCTCGCTCAAAATTGATCGGTTGACGGGAACAATGGACTGGTTAGGGTAACCGCGCAACTGAATGGTTTCCCTTCCGTCAAGGCTGTAACCTCCCAAACCGTCGCCACCCATATAAAATCGCTCAAAAGGAGGAATGCCGCGCGCTTGGTTGTAGGCATCCAAGAAACCGAATTCAACGGAGGAACGAAGCACCAATTTTCCGACAATGGTGTTGAACCATTCTGCATCGAATTTCAATTTATAATATTCAAGCCAATTGAACCTTTTTTGGTCGATTTCGGCCAAAGCGTCCGCATCCTGGTTCTCAATAGCAGTGACGCGGTTTGCTTGTAAAGTTTTATAATTAACACCGTTGAAAACAGAGTAGGGTGGGGTCAATTTTGCAATGATGCTGAAGCGTGAACCTTGGGTGGGGAAAATCGGATCAATGGCGGTATTGTCGCGGCTCAGTCCTAAGGTTACGGCAAAGTTGTTTGAATATCCGTTCGGGAAATTGAAAAGCCCCACATCATAATTCCGTAAATCATAATGTTTGAAACTTAAAGCGGTGGATAAAGTGAAATAGTCATCTGGAACGGTCAAACGTTTTGCAAGTCCGATAGAACCCCCGGTAATAAGGAAACTTTGGCTTCTATTCGCATCGCGGGTTCGGAAGTTGTATTGATATTGTATCGAATGCGAAAAGGAAGTAGTCAGTTGAACAGGTTTTTGACCTCCTAGCCATGGTTCCGAAAAGGAAATACTGTAGGTCTGATAAAAACTACTGGCTTGCGCCCGCAGGGAAAGGGTTTGTCCATCGCCCATCGGTATGGGTTTCCAATATTCTTTATCAAAAATCCCCCTTAAAGAAAAATTATTGAAAGAAAGCCCCAACGTTCCCACAAAGCCGCCGCCGCCATAACCGCCTTGTAATTGTATTTGGCTCGCTCCTTTTTCCATTACGGAATACTCTAAGTCCACAGTACCCGCATTGGGATCCACATTTTTAAAATCCGGGATCAAATGAGCGGCATCAAAAAATCCCAATTGACCTAATTCACGAACGGAGCGCATCACATCGGATTTGTTGTATTTTTGTCCTGGAAGGGTCCAAAGGTTTCGATAGATTACATGATCGTTTGTTTTGTCGTTCCCAACAACATCCACGTGGTTGAAATAGGCTATTTTTCCTTCGTGAACCCTTATTTCAAAATCAATGGTGTCATTGTAAACCTGGGTTTCCACAACATTGAAATTTGAAAAGAGATATCCATTGTTCTGATATAAATTGGTGATATTTGTGCCATCGGGTTTTTCTTGGTCGGCAATTCGTTTTTGCAAAAGCGTAGCATTGTACACATCGCCTTTCTGGATTTGCAGAATTCTATGAAGCTGTTTGTCGCTGTAAATGCTGTTCCCCAAAAAAGAAATATCACCGAAATAATATTTTTCACCTTCTTCCACTTTCAGGTTTAAAGACACTAATTTTTTGTTGACTAAAATAACGGAATCTGAAATAATTCGGGCGTCGCGATATCCATTTTCCTTGTATTTTTGAATGATTGCTTTTTTGTCTTCTTGGTATTTTTCAGCAATAAATTTGGAACGTTTCCAGAACCTGAACAAATTTCTTTTTTTGGTATTTTTCATTTGTCGACGAACTTTGGCGTCAGAAAACACATCATTTCCTTCAATTTGTATATTCTTGACTTTTACCCGTTCGTTTCGATCTACATGGACAATCAAATTGACACCATTGTTAGCGGTTGTGTCCGTTGTGGGGATAGTTCGAAGTTCGACTTTGGCGTTTAAATATCCATCATCTTTATATTTATTTTCCACATAATTTTTTGTCGTCGTAATAAGGTTTTCGGTGACTTTAGTCCCAGCCTTGAGCTCGTTTTCTTTGATAATATCTTCCCGCTTGCTTTTTTTCTTGATGCCCTCCACACGAACATCGACCAAAGTGGGTACTTCTTTTATTTCGAGTTGCAACCAAATGCGGTCCCCTTCTATTTTTTTTGCATAGAAGTTTATGTCGCTAAAAAGACCAAGGTCCCAAAGCTTTTTCAGGATTTTACTTATTTTTTGTCCGGGCACATAAATTTCTTCCCCCACACGCAAACCCGTGTACGCGATCACCGTTTGCTCGTTGTAGTTTGAAGTGCCGGTAACTTCGATTCCCGCAATGGTATATTTTTCTCCCGAGGAAAGGAGCATGTCTTGGGCAGAACTATGGAAACCGAACGCAAAACATCCGATAAATAGAATAAATAATCGTTTTTTCATTGATGCATTAAGTAAGTTGCTCGCTGGTTTTTCCAAATCGTCGTTCTCTTTTTTGATAATTGTGAATGGCACGGTACAAATCTTCTTTTGTAAAATCGGGCCATAAAACATCGGTAAAATACAATTCAGCATAGGCTATTTGCCATAGCAAAAAATTGCTGATGCGCTGCTCGCCACTCGTGCGGATCAGCAAATCCACATCCGGTAAATTGCGGGTGTAAAGGTGCTCATTTATGAGGGTTTCGCAAATATCATCAACCTGAATTGTATTATTTTTAACTTTTTCGCTTATTCTTTTTACTATGCTCGTAATTTCTTCCCTCGAACCGTAACTTAATGCCAAAGTCAAGGTCATTGAAGTATTTGAAGCGGTTTTTTCTATAACTTCTTTCAATTCCTGTTGCGCTTTCTTCGGAAGGTTTTCGATACATCCAATGGAACTGAGATGAATGTCATTTTCCATGAGGGTGGGCAATTCCTTTTTTAAAGAAGAAACCAATAATTTCATTAGGGTTTTTACTTCGGGTTTTGGCCTGTTCCAATTTTCTGTGGAAAATGCAAATAATGTTAGGTTTTTTACTCCAATTTCCCTAGCTGCTTCTACCGTTTCACGCACAGAACGTGTTCCTCTTTCATGACCTGCAACCCGAAATAGTCCTTGTTTTTTTGCCCATCGTCCGTTGCCGTCCATAATAATGGCGATGTGCTTTGGAAGGCCGGTGGGATTTATTTTTTCTTTGAAATTCATTAAAAACTACAGTAACAAGGTTTGCGCCCAAAAGTATAGGTCAGGGTTATTCCAGTGAACATATACCAATCGCTCGTAACAGGATGTGCACCTTGGTTTTCCGTCAAACTTATGCCATCTAAATTATCGCTGAAAGTATAACGCGGCCCAATTTCAACGCCAAAGATCAAGCTGGGGGTAAGGGTTGTTTTTATTCCAAAAACCAAGGGAATTGAAAAATTCCAATTGTCGCCGTTTTCTTTTATTATTCCATCTTCCAGGTACAAACTATTCGCATGAAAAAAGGTGAGACCGGTATATAAATATGGTGTCATTTGTGGTTCATAAGTGTGCAGGTTCCATTCCCAAAAGGTATATTCCAGTCCCAAAGATGCCTCGGTGATCGTATTTTCAAAAGATAAGCCACGTTGCTTCCGCAGACCTTCGTTTGAATTGAAATCACTTGCTTCAATTTTTGCGTGGAGAAGGCTGAAACGAAAGGAATGGCGTGGGCTCCTGTTCCATTTAAAGATTATCCCGCCAACCAAGGTCTGCGGGGCAATATAAGTCGTGGGGCCGATATCGCCTATGTAATTGGCTCCCCCTATGTAGGGGCCAATTTCATAAGTCTGGGAATATGTATTGTCAATGCAGAATATCATAATGACCACCAACGTTAAATACCTCATAGATTTAAAAGTTTGCAAATATAACAATTAAGTTTTCTCAAACTGGGTTTTCGTTGATTTTGTAATGAATATGATAAAACAAACTTGGAAGGGATTTATTGTTTTCTATTGCGTTTATCTTCTCCCCAAAGCAGTTTTTTTCGAAGTGTTTTTATGAAACTGCTTTCTTCCAGATTAACCAGACTAATTTTGAAGGGCGCTTTTCTTACCGTTAGAACTGTATCTTTATGAAAAGTAATGGTTCGAGCATCTGTGGAAAGCAGAAAATGGTCTTCCCGTCCAGAGACTTTTATGGTCAGCACGGTATTATCTGGAATTACCAATGGTCGAATATTGAGATTGTGCGGCGCAATCGGATTGATTATCAGCGCATTTGTCAATGGTGAAATGATGGGGCCACCGCAGCTTAAGGAATAGCCCGTGGAACCGGTGGGGGTGGAAATAATCAATCCATCCGCCCAATATGCGTTTAAATATTCGCCGTTTAACCAAACTTCTGCGGTGAGCATGGAAGTTGTGTTTTTCCGAATAACTGTAATTTCGTTCAACGCAATTTTCATTCCTGCGATTTCCTCGTTTTCTGGAGAGGTTTCAACTTCGAGTAAACTACGTTCCGAAATGGTATATTTTTTTTGTAATATATTGGAAACTGCCTCGCGGATTCCTGACTTTTGGATGGTGGCCAAGAAACCCAATCTTCCTGTGTTGATGCCCACAATTGGAATGTTCAGATCTTTTATGAACGTTGCCGTTTTTAAAATGGTGCCGTCGCCCCCAATGCTGAAAAACAAGTCGTAAGAATTGTCCAATTCTTCAAAAGTTCGAAAATTTGGATAATGTTTGGAACTGGTTTTATTTTGATGGATAAGCCTGAGGAAATTTTCCTCGATCACCACTTCAATATTTTCTTCGGACAGGACGCTGAGCAGTTCATGGATATACCTGCCTGAACCTTCGTGATAAAATTGACCGTAAATACCGACTTTCATATTCCAAGATATTTTTGAAGGTATTCCGACCGTTCTTTCAGATTTTGCCGATAATTGTCTTCGTGATGTTCACTTACAATTTTATATCCATACCTTCTAAAAGACTGGATAATTTGATTTAATCCCAAACTATTGGTTTTAATAGTGATTTGTGCCACTTCATTTTTGATCCGACTAATAAAAAGCCCCAGCACTTTTCCGCTATTGGATTCTATGATCTGGCAAATTTCACTGAAAGAATAATCCGTAAAACCTTTTTCAATGACCAATATTCCCCCGGGTTCGCTGAAAAATGGGATCGCATTAAAAAGCCCAATTACTTCATTCAATTCAACATAGCCCACATATTGGTTTTCAGCGTTGAGCACTGGCATTAAAGTGGTTCTGTTCTGGGCAAAAACTTCCAAAACCCCCAACCAAGTATCTTCTTCGTGCACTGAAAAATTCTCTAATGCATATTGATAATCGCCAATGGCTTTCGAAGCTTCAAAGCTGCGTGCGTCGTTTTCGCTGAGGCAGCCAATATATTCACCATTTTTTTCAACCGGAATATGGGAATGGGCGAACTTATTGAAAAGTTCATGCATGTTCCCAATTTTCCCACAAATGGATTGAATAGGAATGTCGTTCAGAATATATGGTTCGATGCTCATGTATTGAATGCTTGATTTTTTGCCAAAACTAAAAAAATATGACCTCAAAAGTATTTTAAAGGTTGTATTTTTGTGATTCAAATGTACGGAGAATGACGAAACTTAGTGTTAATATAAACAAAATTGCGACCCTAAGGAACGCCCGGGGCGGAAACGAACCGAATTTGGTGGTAGCCGCCAAAAATATTCAAAATTTTGGTGCACAAGGAATTACCATTCACCCTCGGCCAGATGAACGGCACATCCGTTATCGCGATGTTTCGGATTTGTTGCCGGTAATCACTACTGAATATAATATTGAAGGAAATCCTATTCCAGAATTTATAGATTTGGTGTTGAAAAATAAACCAACCCAAGTTACATTGGTTCCGGATGCCATTGGCGCTTTGACTTCTGATGCTGGTTGGGGTACAATAAGTAATAAGGATTTTCTAACAGAAATGGTTCAAGAATTTAAAAGTAATGGAATTCGCACTTCCATTTTTGTTGATCCTTCCATAAAAATGATCGAAGGTGCGGCAAAAATTGGGACAGATCGAATTGAACTTTATACCGAAACTTATGCTGAAGGATTTGCTAAAGGTGATAAATCCGCAATCGAACCTTTTATTGCTTCTGCGAAAAGAGCGATGGAACTGGGATTGGGAATCAATGCGGGCCACGATTTATCACTTCGGAATATTCGTTTTTTTAAAGAAAATATTCCGGGATTATTAGAGGTTTCCATCGGTCATGCCTTGATTTCAGAAGCACTTTATGATGGCTTGGAAAATGTGATTCATGCTTATTTGAAATTGTTGAAATAGATTTTTAACCACTCAAAATATCCAAAAACCCATAATTTTTTATTTATGAAATTGTATTCCATGATTATCGGCCAAGGAAAACCATTTTTGATTTTACATGGATTTATGGGAATGGGCGATAACTGGAAAACCATCGGACGAAAAATTTCCAAAGAAGGTTTTCAGGTTCATTTGGTGGATCAGCGGAATCATGGAAGAAGTCCGCATAGTAAGGAATTCAATTATACGGTTATGTCGGAAGATGTTATGGAGTATTGCCAAAACAACCGGTTGGAGAACATCATTTTAATGGGACATTCCATGGGCGGCAAAACAGCTATGTTTCTCGCCACGAAAAATCCGGAATTGGTTGAAAAATTGATCGTGGTTGATATTGCACCGAAATATTATGCACCTCACCACCAAACGATTTTGAAAGGTTTGGAGTTTATAAATTCCAAGAAATTGACTTCCCGCGAAGATGCCGATGACTATCTTTCCAAGTACGTTTCCGAACTTCCGGTACGACAGTTTTTGCTCAAGAATTTATATTGGAAAACCCGCGACGAACTTTCCCTGCGAATGAATTTAGAGGTTCTGATCGAAAAACTTGAAGCGGTGAGCGAAGCACTTCCTCTGGAAAGTGTTTTTCCAAAAGAAACCTTGTTTATAAAAGGGGAGAAATCAGGTTATTTATTGGAAAAGGATCGAGCGGAAATCAAAAAGCATTTTCCTGATTCGGAAATGGTGGTGGTCAAAAATGCAGGTCATTGGGTGCATGCCGAAAACCCCAATGAGTTTTTTGAAAAGTTGCTGGAATTCATATAGAAGTTGTAGATTTTTGTTATCTTTATTTCGAGAAAATTAATTAAAATCCAATCTTATGAAATTGATCATTCGTCTATTGGTCACCGCTATTGTCGTTGTTTTGTTAGCGAATATTCTGCCCGGAGTGGAAGTGGCCGGTTTTACGATGGCCATAATTGTTGCTGTTGTTTTGGTATTGTTGAATTTGATCGTGAAACCAATTTTAATTCTTCTCACGCTTCCCGTGACCATAGTTACGCTGGGGCTATTCCTGTTGGTTATCAATGCGCTCATTATTTTGTTGTGTGATTATTTGATCGGCGGATTTGACGTTGCCGGTTTTTGGTACGCCTTGCTTTTCAGCATTCTGCTATCCATTGTCCAATCCATTTTGTTCTCTGTGCTTGATTGACCGTTTAAAATTGTTTTATTGTTTGTTGTCAAAATAAATAGTCTGCTGCGCATCGTCTTTCATTTCTACCCTGTTTTTTAGAAAAATTGGATGAATATTTTTTTAATGTTACCCATAATATTAAAATTCCGATTATTGTCAGGATAGAACCTCCGACCAAAAAACTGGTTCCGTAGCTTTTACCGAACAAACCACAAAAATAATTTAGATAAATTTTTACGATGCCTCCGAAACCACCTAATGGAAAAAGAAAAAACACTATTCCAATAACTATTACAGAATTTATATGATATATTTTATATTTATAATTTATAAAAAAGATAAGGAAGGCATAGAAAATAAAGGCATATATTGCCCAATATGCATCGCTAACCATGAAATCTGAAATCTGCTTATTAGATAAAGTATAATATTTTTCGAAATTATTATTGAGTAACGCATAATATTTTTCCCCTTGGGAAGCAATATATAAACGCTGAACGCCATGGATAAAAAAAATCATGGAAAATATTTCAGATAAAATGAATACTATATTTATCTTCTTCATCATAGCCAAAGTCATATTTTTTCATCCATTCTTGATTCTCTTTGCAAATCCTCGTAATTTTGTTTCATTTGGTTTTCTATATCATTAGTTATATATTGTTTTTTTGTCATATTCAAATTAAATTCATTTTCGGACAATTCTTTTTTAACCACTTCTAACAATTGATCTGATGCAGAATTGACCTCTTTTGTTTTTGAAACTGAATCAAAATCAGTATCGATTAATGAAAGAAATTTGGAATCAATAACTTCAAAAGTAGTTGTTGAAATATATTCCCCAATTTTAACCCCCGATCTAATTTTTATGCCTCCTTCAAATAGTTCTACAGTTTCTGTTCTGCCATATTCAGATATAATCAACTTGCTTGCATCCGTAATATTTTTAACCTTTTCCCCTGCTTCGTTGTAGTATTGCCCTGTGACTTTAAGAGTAGATAAAGAAACAGATCGAGTATATTGTGGATTGCTCACATCTGGAAAAATAATCTCGAATATTTTCTCAAAAGTACTTTTGAACTCTTTCATTATACTGCCACGTTTTGAAGTTCCAGTCCAACTTTTTGTCGAAAAAGGTCTAATACTAAAATTGTCATCGATATTAAAAGTGTTTGTATTGCCAGTTGTATGTTTAAAAAGTGCTTCTTAGTTACAACTTCGCCATCGATAGGTTGGTCTTCAGTACTTTGCAATCCTTCTAAATCTTTGCCTGTTACAGGCTTGTTCCCTGCATAATTATATGGCGTAAGCTGCGGGAACTTTTCCGCCAAGGGGTCTGTAGAAATAAACCTTCCAATCCAAGCCGCATAAAACCTTGCTCCGTAGTAATATAGACCTGTCTCCTCATCCCGTTCTTTACCACAATAACGGTAACGTTTTAATTTTACCTCACTCTGGCTTTTGCCTGAGCGGTAACTTGT
>JBDNFD010000121.1:0-3376 GCA_041689995.1 Flavobacteriaceae bacterium
AAATAAAATGATGTTACATTTTTTGAAAATTTTATACCTATTGAAAGGGCAATGTACAATTTTTAAGCGCACAAAGCACTTGCCGCATATAAAATTTGCTGCGTAGTAAATAAAAATGGCTCTATTTAATTTTCCATTCAAAATAGATCATAGCAATTAAAACATGTTCAAAAAGAAAACCTTGTTCCGCCAAACGGAATCAACCATGCTCTTTTATGCTCATTTTTAGTTATTTTTGAAGATATGGGAAATCATGGAAGTTCTGGTGCCAAAAGCTCTTTGGATATCGCCAAAAAAAGAAAAAACAGAATACGCGTATATGCTTTTTTGGCATGCTTCTTTTTGGCACTTCATTTTTTATTGGCCATCAAATTCTTTTCCATAATTGAAACCTACCGGCCTATTCTGCAAAAATTAACGTTGAGCCTTTCCATCGTCATAATTTTGGTGCTGATCGGAAAAATTGTGGCAAATATCATTCACAAACGCAATGCGCCCGAAGGCGACAAACACAATTTGCTGAGCATCTCACGGTTGATCACGACCGTGTTGATATTGATTGTCATTATTGCCTTTTTGTTCCAAAACCTCTACGCCATCGCGGTTAGTTTCGGTCTGATTTCGTTAGTGTTGGGTTTCGCCCTGCAAGCGCCCATTGCTTCTTTTATTGCATGGATCTATATTGTTATCAAAAAACCATACAAAATGGGCGATCGCATCCAGTTGGGCGGCATGAAAGGCGATGTGGTAGAAGTGAATTATCTGGATACGGCCATGTTGGAATGCAGCGGCGATTATTTGCAAAACGATCGTCGAAGCGGAAGAATTATTTATTTTCCCAATAGTCTTATCCTAAAATCTGAAGTCATTAATTATTCCGGTCCATTTATTCCTTTTATTTGGAACGAAACGGGAATTCAGATCGCCTATACCAGTGATCTTCCTTTTGTGGAAGAATGCCTGTTGAATGCCGCATCTGCTGATTTCGACGAACGTTTTCCGGAATATGCCAAAGCGAAAATCACAAAATGGGAACCAGCGGTTTATTTTCGGGTGAATGTATATGCGTGGTTGGAGGCCGTGATTTCCTATCCCGTAGAACCGACGGACACCACTGGAAGAAGAAACCGTATTTTGAAACGCGCCCTTCCAGCATTGAATAGTATTCCGGAAAAAGTGCAGTTTCCCGAAGGAAGTGCGCGGTAGAAAAACCAGTTCGATTTACCTTATTTTACTTGAATTTCCCTGTCTTTAAGCTTTAAGCATCGGCTTTTCTGAAATACTTTTTCTTCAACCAGAAAGAAACCCGAACCAATAAAATCAAGGCGGGAACTTCAACCAAAGGCCCAATTACTCCCGCAAATGCCTGTCCAGAGTTTATTCCGAAAACTGCAATGGCAACAGCGATCGCCAACTCAAAGTTATTTCCGGCTGCCGTAAAAGCTACGGCTGCGGTTTTGTCATATTCTGCTCCCAGCGCCTTGGTTATGAAAAAGCCGATGATGAACATTAGACTAAAATAGATTAACAATGGAACTGCAATAATGAGAACGTCCATTGGGATTTCAACAATCAATTCTCCTTTTAAAGAGAACATAATCACAATCGTGAATAAAAGTGCAATCAGGGTTATTGGCGAAATAGCGGGAATGAATTTTTCAGTGTACCATTCTTCCCCTTTGAGCTTTACTAAAATCAGTCGACTTAAAATTCCCAATACAAATGGAATTCCAAGATAAATCGCGACACTTTCAGCAATAGTTCCGATTGAAATATCAATGCCGACAGTTATCGGGACACCTTCAAATCCGAAATAAGGCAGAAGAACAGTTATAAAAAACCACGCATAAAAACTATAAGCAAACACTTGAAAAATACTGTTCAGCGCCACCAAACCTGCACCATATTCGCTACTTCCTTCGGCAAGATCGTTCCAGACCAAAACCATTGCGATGCATCGCGCCAAACCGATTAAAATCAGCCCGACCATATATTCTGGGTAATCCCGTAAAAACGTAATTGCCAAGAAAAACATCAAAACAGGGCCAATGATCCAATTGAGAACCAGTGAAATGGAAAGGATTTTTATGTTTCTGAAAACTTTGGGCAAAAGGGAATAATTCACTTTTGCGAGCGGTGGGTACATCATTAAAATCAAACCAATTGCAATAGGAATATTTGTTGTTCCGTTACTGGCTGAATTTATGATGCTCGGGAAAGCAGGAATAAAATACCCAATTCCCACTCCTATTGCCATTGCAACAAATATCCATAAAGTTAGGTTCCTATCGAGAAAACCGAGTTTTTTCCTTGGCATATTTAAGGTTGGATTTTGAGCGAAAATACAAAACAATTCAGTTGCAATTTGTTTCAGTTCTTTCAAATGCTGTGAAATTGTCGGTTGTGCGAGTTCTATTTCTTTTACCAAATCGTCCTAATCGCACTCATCAATTTTAAAAAGATATTGCAAAATACCACTCTCATTTATACCCGTTTTGAGTTGACATCCAATTTACTCGTTAATCTGTTTCCGGAAAGTTAGGAATACTAATAATATTTAATTCGTCATTATCCATCAACCGTTTTTCTTAAAAATCCTTTTATCTTTGAGGCTCAAATTACCACTATGCAAAGGGTCAAAATAATCAACTCTCATTATATTACGCACGACGTTAAGCGCTTCGAATTGGAAAAGCCCGAAGATTTTAAATATACTCCGGGACAATCGGCACGCGTATCCATCAATCTACCAGGCTGGGAGGAAAAAACACGCGAGTTTACCTTTACTTCTTTACAAAACTGGGATCATATTGAATTAATAATCAAAATATACGAAGACCACAAGGGAGTAACTTCGAAAATGGGCAAGCTCAATAAGGGCGACGAGCTGCTACTTCACGATATATTTGGCACCATTCAATATAAGGGTCCGGGCGTGTTCATTGCTGGAGGTACTGGTATCACTCCTTTTATTGCTATTTTTAGGGCACTTTTCCATACTGAGAATTTGCGGGACGTTGCACTTTTGTATTCAAATAAATCCAAGGACGACATAATTTTACACGATGAATTGATAGAGATGTTGGGGCCAGCCTATAAAAATGTATTCACTCGGGAAGGCGTGATTGGTTTTCGCGAGCGCAGAATTGACCGTAAATTCCTGATAGAAACCATTAAGGATTTCGACTCCCGTTTTTACGTTTGTGGTCCCAAAAAATTCACCGAAGAGATTTGCGATGCCTTGATAAGTTTGGGAGCTAATCCAGAATATTTGGTTATTTGAATATACATGGAAAAGACGCTAGCCCGAGCGTCTCGCTCGTGCCGTCACAGTTTGGAGATTAGCAGTGCGCAGGACACGGGCGGGACGCCCGCG
>JBDNFD010000122.1:0-24788 GCA_041689995.1 Flavobacteriaceae bacterium
AAATAAGATACTTTGTCGTGAATATTTTCAAAAAACCTTGATGTTTTTCTAAAACCGCTGGTTTAAAATGTAAAAAAACTCTTGTAAGTACCGATTTCATTGATGTTTTGGTCTATCACTCTTATATTAGAATAGAGCCGAGAATTTTTATAGACACCAACATAATGTTGGACTTTTTGGGTGAGCGAAAGCCCTTTTATGACCCGATTGCCAAAATTGCTACTTTGGCAGAAAAAGAAAAACTAACAATGGTTGTTTCACCGATTTCGTTTGCAACCGTAAACTATTTCCTTGCGAAATTTGAGAGTCAGGAAATTGCCAAGGAAAAATTGCGTAAGTTTAAGATAATAAGCGAAATATGTTCATTGGACGAGCGTACGATTGAAAAAGGACTTAACTCTGCGATAAAGGATTTTGAAGATGCATTACAATATTTTAGTGCGACCGAATCGGACTGTGAGCTTATTATAACAAGAAATGGAAAGGATTTTAAAAAATCCCTGCTGCCCGTAATGACGGCAGATGAATTTTTAAAAAGTTTAAACAAATAATAATTACAGCCAACACCGCTATAATAGACGTATAGTGGGCTAAAATGCCAAATTTATGGGAAGTTAATGGATTTTCCATTTCCGAATTTGTAAAGAACCGTTTTTACTTTTTTTCACAAAAAAGCCCGCAAAAATAATTCCGCGGGTCAGCTTTAAAATCTTGAGATTTTTCAAATATTATTTTTCAAAATCCCTCAAAGTTTTTTTGATAATTTCCACACATTCCATTAATTGATCTTTTGTCATCACCAATGGAGGCGCAAAGCGAATAATATTTCCGTGTGTGGGTTTTGCCAATAATCCATTTTCTTTTAGGCTCATACAAATATTCCAAGCGGTCGAAGAATCTTCGGAATCATTAATAACAATGGCATTCAATAATCCTTTTCCACGAACGAGATTCACCAAGTTGGAACTGTCAATATATTTGTTCATTTCCATTCGGAACAATTTACCCAATTTTTCGGCATTTTCAGCCAAATTTTCATCTTTGACCACTTGTAAAGCCGCAATAGCCACCGCGGCAGCCACCGGGTTTCCGCCAAATGTGGAGCCGTGTTCCCCGGGTTTGATAACGTTTATTATTTCATTGTCGGCCAAAACCGCGGAAATGGGATAAGATCCGCCGGACATCGCTTTTCCTAAAGTCACCATATCTGGGCGAACGTCTTCGTGATCGCAAGCCAATAATTTTCCGGTGCGGGCAATCCCTGTTTGTATTTCGTCGGCGATGAACAGCACATTGTGCTTTTCGCACAAAGCTTTTGCTTTCCGCAAATAACCTTCCGCCGGCACATAAACCCCAGCTTCGCCCTGAATAGGCTCGACCAAAAATCCGGCGACATTTGGGTTTTCGTCCAAGGCTTTTTCCAATGCGTCTAAATTGTCATATTCTACGGAGAAAAATCCAGGCGTGTAAGGACCAAAATGCCTTCGCGCATCTTTATCGTTGCTAAAGGAAATGACGGTGGTGGTTCTTCCGTGGAAATTATTTTTGCATACAATGATCTCTGCTCTTCCTTCTGGAATACCTTTCTTTTCGTAGGCCCATTTCCGGCATATTTTTATCGCGGTTTCCACAGCTTCGGTACCAGTGTTCATCGGCAAAAGCTTGTCGTACCCAAAATATTCGTGTACGTATTTTTCATATTTCCCAAGCATATCGTTGTAAAAAGCTCGGGAAGTCAGGGCTAATGTGCCGGCCTGATCGCTCAAAGCTTTGGTGATTTTTGGGTGGCAATGACCTTGATTTACAGCGGAATAAGCTGAGAGGAAATCGTAATATTTTTTTCCTTCAACATCCCAAACATAAACGCCTTTTCCTTTTTTGAGAACAACGGGAAGCGGGTGGTAATTGTGCGCCCCATATTTGCTTTCCATCTCTATGGCTTGTTCGGAAGAAGTGATTTCTGTTGTTGACATAATGCAATTTTTAAAATTATGAATTCTTGATTCCTGCTTTCTTTTGGGAGAGAAATCATCCCGGGATAAGAAGCTGCAATTTACCGAATGTTTGGGGGATTTTTCAAACTTTGGCTGAATAAATCTTGTATTTTTGCGGCATGGCAAGAAAAAACAAACGGATTATTTTTGAGTCCATAGAAATCGTCGATGCCGGGGCAAAAGGAAAAGCCATCGGAAAAGCGCCCGATGGAAAGGTGATTTTTATAGACAATGCCGTTCCCGGCGATATCGTAAAGGTTCAAACCACCCAAAAACGAAAAGCATTTTATAAAGGAAATGCCATTGCTTTTGAAAAACTTTCCGAAAAACGGGCGGAACCTGTTTGCCAACATTTTGGAACTTGCGGTGGTTGCAAATGGCAAAATATGGGCTACGAACATCAGTTGTTCTACAAGCAACAAGAAATTGAAAACAACCTCAAGCGCATAGGAAAAGTAGATTTGCCGGAAATCTCCCCTATTTTGGGAAGTGAAAAAATCTATTTTTACCGGAATAAAATGGAGTTCTCGTTCAGTGACAGTCGTTGGTTGACTTTAGAAGAAATCAACAGTGGAATGGATTTCGAAAATAAAAATGCCTTGGGCTTTCATATTCCCGGGATGTGGGACAAGATTTTGGATATCGAAAAATGTCATCTGCAAGAAGATCCCAGCAATGAAATTCGGAACAAGATCAAAAATTTTGCTTTAGAAAACCAACTTTCTTTTTATAACGCCAGAAGACAGGAAGGATTTTTGCGCACTTTAATGATTAGAACATCTTCTACCGGGGAAGTGATGGTTTTGCTGCAGTTTTTTGAAGAAAACAAAACTCAGCGCGAGTTGTTGCTCCGTTATATTAAAGAAGAATTTCCACAGATCACTTCACTTTTATACGTGATCAATTCCAAAGGAAACGATACCATTTATGATCAAGAAGTGTTTTGTTATGCGGGGAAAGATCATATTTTTGAAGAAATGGAAGGCTTGAAATTCAAGATAACCTCAAAATCTTTTTATCAAACGAATTCGGATCAAGCCTACGAATTATATAAAATTGCCCGTGATTTCGCCAATCTTTCCACTGAAGATTTGGTTTATGATTTATACACTGGAACGGGAACGATCGCGCAATTTGTTGCGAAGAATGCCAAAAAGGTGATTGGGGTCGAAGCGGTTCCCGAAGCAATTGAAGATGCCAAATCGAACGCTGTCTTGAACAAAATCGACAATGTGGAATTTTATGTTGGCGATATGAAAAAGGTGTTCAACGGAGATTTTATTGCAGCTCATGGCCAACCCGATGTAATCATTACCGATCCGCCGAGGGATGGCATGCACAAAGATGTGATCGCGCAAATTATTGGTATCTTGCCGAAACGGATTGTGTATGTAAGTTGTAATTCGGCAACGCAAGCCCGCGATCTGGCTTTGTTGGACGAACATTATATGGTAACTAAAGTTCAGCCCGTCGATATGTTTCCACAAACGCATCACGTAGAAAATGTGGTTTGTTTGGAGCGACGGGATTAAGTTATAAGGAAGGATTAGAATGAATTTTTTAAAATGAATTATAAACATCTTTTTTTTGGAGCGATGATTTCTATTTTGGCAAGTTCCTGCCAGAAAGATGATATTTGCCCAGCTAACGCAGAAACTACACCGATGCTTGTCATTAGGTTTTATAATTTTGAAAATTCATCAGAGCTAAAAAAAGTGGTGGGTTTGAACTTGATCGCGGAAGGTGAAACAGATTCCTTGTTTACCACCAAACAAACCACTGATAGCATTGCCATTCCGTTGAAAACTTTTCAGAATTATACCCATTATCAGTTTATCATTCATTTGGGCGAAGAACCTAATGATCAGTTGCCGTCAAATTCAGATACGGTCGAATTTTCCTATTTTCCAAAGGAGGAATACTTAAGCAAAGCTTGCGGATTTAAAATCGATTTTTTGGATTTTCACGCCTTGAAAGTTGCGGAGCCCACAGGCGGAAATTGGATTAAAAATATCGTTGTCGAACAAACCACAATCGAAGATGAAACATCTGCGCACCTTTCTATTTTCCATTAGTTTATCGCTGGTTTTCTCTCACGGGGTTTTTTCACAGGAGCAAACCTCTATTGATTCCATCACTTACCCAAAACGTTTTGGGGTTCGCGTGGGAATTGATTTGAGCAAACCCATTCGAACCTTGATCGATAATAATTATACAGGATTTGAAATTCAGGGTGATTACCGGGTTTACCGCGATTATTATGCTGCCATTGAATTTGGAAACGAATCATTTCTGTATGATGACGCGAATTTAAAAGCTAAAACCCGTGGCAGTTATTTTAAAGTGGGAGCCAATTACAACGCTTACTCCAATTGGTTGGACATGCAAAATAGCATATATGTGGGTTTGCGATATGGTTTTGCTTCTTTTGATGAGAATCTGAAAAGTTATTCGATCTATACAAATTCCGACTATTTTGAAC
Organism: Flavobacteriaceae bacterium; assembly: GCA_041689995.1. GTDB lineage: Bacteria > Bacteroidota > Bacteroidia > Flavobacteriales > Flavobacteriaceae > DASSWG01. Next base: position 4,477 of record JBDNFD010000122.1, read on the forward strand.
CCGATATTCGAACGGTAAATGAGGAGTATTCTAGTCTTACAGCAAGCTGGCTAGAATTTCAGGCGGGAATAAAGACTGAAGTGCTTCACAATATTTTTCTAGGGATTCATGTGGAATTGAAACGACGCTTGAGCCAGAAAACCCCTCCCGGATTTGACGACCTTTATATTCCAGGTTTTGGAAAAACCTATGAAGGAAGTAAATTCGGTGTAGGTTGGGGTTACTCTATTTCCTATTTGATCCCGATTTATTCGCGTTAAATTTTCGTTATTCAGCTAGGTTTCCAAAACATCCTGCAAGGTTTCCAAAACCTTGTAGGTATTAGTACTGAAAAATCTTCAAGGTCTAAAAAAGACCCTTCAGAAAAATACTGAATATTAATTAAGTCACAATATTATTTTAATTTCATTTTGTTTATATATATTTGTATAAATTTAAACAAATGGATAAGCTTTCTATTTCTGAATTATCTTGTTTTTCAGGCATAAAGCCGCATACTATTCGTGCTTGGGAACAGCGCTATGATGCTTTAAAGCCCAACCGTTCCCAAGGTAATACGCGATATTACAGCGGGGAGGAACTGCGCAGATTATTGAACATTGTCAGTTTATTGGAAACTGGCGGTAAAATTTCTGAACTTGCATTATTGCCCGATTCAAAATTATTTAGTCTTGTTCGAAAAGTTCGTGGCAAAAGTGTTTCTGCGCCGACAAAATATTTTGTGCCGCAACTTATTGCTGCCGGAATGGAATATAATGAACCTGAATTCGAAAAAATCCTTTCCCATTGCTTGTTAAGATTTGGAACGCGAAGGGCTTATGTAGAAATTCTTTGCCCCATGCTGCAACAATTGGGAATGATGTGGTTCACGAATGATCTTCCTACTGGAAACGAACATTTTATAAGTAACATTGTAAGACAGAAATTATTTGTTTCCATTGATTCCTTGCCATTGAGTGCAGCCAATTCATCTACTTGGGTGCTTTATTTGCCAGAGGGTGAATTCCATGAGGTTGGGTTATTGATGTCCAATTACCTACTTCGTTTGTCAGGCAAGAAAACAATTTATTTGGGAGCCAACTCTCCACTTAAAACTGTGATCCAGACCGCTGAGAATATAAATGTTGAAAACATCCTTGTATTTTTTACCCATAATGATGATTCGAAAAAAATTCATAGGTATCTTGATGGACTGAGAATAGCTAACCCGAATAAAAAATTATTTGTGGCCGGAAATATTCAACTGTTTGAGAATTATGTGAGCGGAAAATCCATAACTTACTTAGGCTCCGTGAAAGATTTGGAAAGTATATGTAATCTATAATGTTTAAGTATTTTTAAAATAATATAAACGAAGAAATAATGTCAAAAATTGCAGTGATCGGTTCTGGTTTTTCGGGTTTGAGTGCGGCTGCATATTTATCAGCGGCTGGTCATGAAACACATGTTTTCGAAAAAAACGAAACTGCAGGCGGAAGGGCAAGACAATTTGAAACCGAATCCGGATATGTTTTTGATATGGGTCCGAGTTGGTATTGGATGCCGGATATTTTTGAGAACTTTTTTGCAGATTTTGGTCACAAAGTTTCTGAATTTTATGTGCTCCATTTACTAAATCCGTCTTTTGACGTCATTTTCAAAGACGATATGATTAGTGTTCCTGAAAATTTTATTGAACTATGCGCTTTGTTTGAATCATTGGAAAAAGGAAGCGCTTTGCAATTGGAAAATTTTATGGAAGAAGCCCGTTTTAAATACGAAGTGGGGATGAAAAAAATGGTTCAAAAGCCAGGGCTTTCCCTCACTGAATTTGTAGATTTTGATTTGATGAAAAATGCTGTTCGTCTTCAAGTATTTTCTTCCTTCAGCAAACACGTCAAAAAATATTTCTCTCATCCAAAACTTATTGCTTTGATGGAATTCCCGGTGTTGTTCCTCGGAGCCATGCCGCAAGAAATGCCGGCTATGTACAGCCTAATGAATTATGCCGGACTAAAATTGGGCACTTGGTATCCGCAAGGTGGATTTGGAAAGGTGGTGGATGCCATGATGCGAATTGGCAGAAATAGCGGTGCTCAATTTTATTTTTCTTCTCCCGTGGAAAAGATTAATGTGGAGGCCAATAGAGCTGCCGGTATCACGGTTCAGGGAAAAGAAATTCATTTTGATGCTATAATTGCGTCGGCCGATTATCATCATGTTGAAAAAGACTTACTGCCTGAGATCTTCAGGAATTACAAGGAGTCTTACTGGGAAAAGAAAACTTTTGCACCTTCTTGTCTTATATTTTATTTGGGGATCCGAAAAAAAATAAAAAAACTTCAGCATCATACCTTATTTTTTGAAGAGGATTTGTACCAACATTCCCTGGAAATCTATAAAAATCCACGATGGCCCCAAAAACCACTTTTCTATGTTTGCTGTCCTTCCAAAACTGATAAAAGCGTCGCACCGGAAGGTCATGAAAATTTATTTATGTTGATGCCAATTGCATCAGGATTGGAAGATGCAGAAGAATTTAGGGAGACTTACTTTAGAATTATGATGACACGTTTGGAAAAACAAGTAGGGGAACCGGTTGAAATTTTTATAGATTTTAAGAGAAGTTATTGTGTCAAGGATTTTATTTCAGATTATAATTCCTATGAAGGCAATGCCTATGGATTGGCGAACACTTTGCGGCAAACAGCCAATTTAAAGCCCAAAATAGGCAATAAGAAACTTAGTAATTTATTTTATGCCGGCCAGTTGACAGTTCCTGGGCCGGGAGTTCCACCGTCATTAATTTCTGGAAAAATTGTGGCACAACAGATCATCAAACAATTAAAAAAGAATAAAAGATGAAGATATTATTTGATAATTTATCGGCGCAGGTAAGCAAAGAAGCAACCCAAGCATACAGCACCAGTTTCTCGTTGGGTATTTATTTTTTGCACAACCGTTTGCGAAACCCAATATATGCAATATATGGATTTGTGCGCGTAGCCGATGAAATTGTGGATAGCTTTATGGGCTATGACCGAAAAGCGCTTTTGCAGAAATATATAAATGACACCTACGAAGCTCTTGAAAATAAAATTTCGACTAATCCTGTTTTAAACTCTTTTCAAAAAGTGGTGCACGAATATGAAATTGATTTGCAGCTTATCGAGAAGTTTTTACAGAGCATGAAAATGGATCTTGCAAAAGTAGATTATACCAAAGAAAAATTTCAACAATATATCCTTGGTTCTGCTGAAGTTGTGGGATTAATGTGCCTGCATGTTTTCACCGAAGGGAACAAAAAACAATATGAAGAGTTAAAACCTTATGCCATGAAATTGGGGGCAGCTTTTCAAAAGGTGAATTTTTTACGGGACATAAAAGACGACTATCAGGTTTTGGGACGGACCTATTTTCCAAATGTGGATATGACGAAATTTTCGAATGAATCAAAAGCACAAATAGAAAAAGATATTGAAGAAGATTTTAGGATTGCATTAATTGGCATAAAAAAACTACCTATGACTGCTAAAGGAGGTGTTTATCTAGCTTATATTTATTATCAATCCTTGTTCAACAAAATTAAAAAGTTGCCACCACAACAAATTTTTTCAGAACGTATCCGGATCAATAATGGTCACAAATTTGGATTAATGTTGAGCAGTATGGTCCAATATAAAATGAACTTGGTATGAAGGCTGTTTTTTTATTCATATTTCTGGTTTTTGGGAATCCCTTGATTAAAAAGCCCATGATGAAAGAAGTGCATGAACTATTTCAAAATGCGGCCCTAGAGGAAAAATCCTGTCGGAAACTGATCGTTCTATTGGAACCTTATGGCAGCACGAATAATCCGCTATTGTTGGGCTACAAAGCCAGTGCGGTAATGATGATGGCCTCGCATGTGCTCAACCCGATTTCAAAATTTAAATATTTCAATAAAGGAAAGTTTATGTTGGAAGAAGCGATTGCGACCGAACCCGAAAACTTGGAACTGAGATTTTTGAGGTTTTTGGCACAAACCAATATTCCCTTCTTTTTGGGTTATAATGATCATATTGAAACTGATAAAAAGTTCATTTTGAAATATATTTCAGGTGTCAAGGAAATCTATTTAAAAGAATATATTGTTTCAAGCTTGGAAAGTTCGGAAGCATTAAGTCAGGAAGAAAAATTTGCCCTGAAGTATTAAGTATCAAAAACGCTGAAGAAGCAATAGGGGAAATAGGAACAAACCTACAAGGTCAAAAAAAGACCTTGCAGGTTAACAAAAAAGACCTTGCAGGTTAACAAAAAACGCCTTGCAGGTTATTGGCACAACAACATAAAATATCATAAATGGCTATTTTTCAATATAAAACAGAGCAATTTTTGCCAATTTCAATAAATGAAGCTTGGGTTTTTTTCTCGTCGGCGAAAAACTTGGCAAAAATCACTCCGCCAGAATTGGATTTTAAAATTTTAACCCAGGTAGATGAAAAGAAAGAAATCTACGAAGGAATGTTGATGGAATATACAGTAAAACCATTGCTCGGTATTCCGTTGCGGTGGGAAACCAAAATCACCAAGTTAGAAAAACCAAAATATTTCACCGACAAACAATTAAAAGGGCCTTATAAAATTTGGGAACATACGCATACTTTTATTGAAAAAGAAAATGGGATTTTGATGAAAGATATTGTAAATTATGAACTTCCATTTGGGTTTCTCGGAAATATTGCCCACAAACTAATTGTACGAAAAAAAGTAGAACAAATTTTCACCTACCGGGAAGAAATTTTAAAAAAAATATTCAAAGATGGAAATGCTTCTTATTGATATTTTGATCGTAATTCTGGCTTTTATTGCCATGGAAGCTGTGGCTTGGTTTACACATAAATATATTATGCATGGTTTGTTGTGGCGTTTGCACAAAGATCATCACAAGAAAACATCCAAAGGTTTTTTTGAAGATAACGATTTTTTCTTTTTGATTTTTGCCCTTCCCGGAATTGCCAGCCTGTTTTTCGGAATGAGGAACGGCTATGATTTTCTTTTTTGGATTGGTCTGGGCATCACTTTATATGGAATGGCTTACTTTTTTGTGCATGACATTTTTATTCACCAACGCTTCAAGATTTTAAGAAAGGCTGACAATCCTTATTTTAAAGCTATTCGGCGCGGCCATAAAATGCATCACAAACATATTACCAAGGAAGATGGCGAAAGTTTTGGCATGCTCTGGGTTCCGTTGAAATATTTTAAAAATGAAAAAAGTCGTCGCGAAAAATGAATTGTCTCTTTTAATAATTTGAATTAAAAGACATATTTAATATGGATGATCTATCTTTCATCGGAACCCATTAAATGAAAAAATGAAATACACTTATCTGCTCATCGATTTTTTTACTATTATTGTACCGTTCCTTTTTTCCTTTCATCCAAAGCTGAGCTTTCATAAAACTTGGCATGCATTTTTTCCAGCGGTGATTATCACTGGAATTATTTTTATCGTTTGGGATAGTTATTTTACGTACCTTGGAATATGGGGTTTCAATGAACAATATTTAACAGGATTTGAAATTTTTAATCTGCCGGTGGAAGAAGTTCTTTTTTTCTTCTGCATCCCTTATGCATGTGTTTTTACATTTCATTGCTTGGATCTTTTTATCGAAAAATCTTTTTCCAAAAAAATGGAGGAAAAAATCACTTTTGGTCTTGTAGTAATTTTCGTAGTTGTCGCAAGTTTTAATTATTCCTATATTTATACCACGAGCACTTTTCTAAGTTTGGCTCTTCTTTTAGTGATTTCGAGCTATATTTTAAAAATTAAGTGGCTTACAAAATTTTACCTGATTTATGCTATTTTGCTTCTTCCATTTCTTATCGTGAACGGTTTGCTTACCGGAACGGGATTGGAAAACCCGGTGGTCTGGTATAACGAAACGGCCTTTATGGGAATAAGGATTTTCACCATTCCGCTGGAAGATGTTTTTTATGGAATGGAACTAATTCTACTGAATTTATTGATTTATTACGGATTATTGAATCGAATGAAAATAAAGAAATCGTTTAAGTAGGATGAAAGAAAACATGCTTTAAATTGGAAGAATGCTTTAAACCGATTTTTCCGGCAGTAAAATCCATTTAACAAAAAATATATCATGAAAAAAACACTTCAAATAGGAAACGGGATTGCGCTGATTGCCACTATTGTGATGAATTACCTCTCCAACACCGGAATTTTCAACGGGAACACCATGGCAAGTGTTTCTGCAAAATATGAAAATCTCTTTACTCCGGCGGGATATGCATTTGCCATTTGGGGGCTCATTTACCTGTTGCTTTTGGGCTTTGTAATTTACCAAGGTCGCAGTCTTTTCAAACCTGTAAAAGATGATAAAATCGTGGAACAAATAGGTTGGTGGTTCATCGTTTCCTGTATTGCAAACAGTCTTTGGGTAGTGGTTTTTCTATATGAATACACGTTGCTTTCTGTAATTTTAATTGCCGTTTTGCTTTTTTCTTTGCTTAAAATAGTGGTGAACACCCGAATGGAACTCGACAATCCGCCTCTAAAAAGATTTGCATTTGTTTGGTGGCCATTTTGTTTCTATTCCGGCTGGGTTTCCGTCGCGATTATAGCGAACATTTCCGCTTATCTGACCAAAATAAATTGGAACGGATTCGGGATTTCGGAAATAATCTGGACCATTGTAATGATTGTAATTGCGGGCACCATAAATATCTTTATGATTTGGAACCGAAATATGCGCGAATTTGCACTTGTGGGCGTTTGGGCGCTCGTCGCCATTGCTGCAGCAAATTGGAATGGAGAACAATTGGTTGTTTATAGTTCTTTGATTATTGCAAGTATTATTTTTATCAATATAGCTGTTCACGGATATAGAAATCGAAAAAGTACACCATGGTAAATAAAACATTTCAACGAAAGAATATATTGATTACCGGAGGAAGCGGATTGATTGGGAAACGATTGGTTCAAACCTTGCAAAAAAAAGGTCATCAGGTTTCTATTTTATCAAGAAATCCAGAAAATGTCAAACATGTAAAAGCATATTTCTGGGATATAAAAAAACAGGAAATTGACAAAAATTGTTTAACCGGAACGGATACCATTATTCATTTAGCGGGAGCAAATGTGGGCGAGAAGCGATGGACGGAAGAGCGAAAAAAAATCATTGTGGACAGTAGAGCATTGTCCATAAAATTACTTTATAAAGCGATCGAGGAAACGCAATCTTCCATCCAAACAATTATTTCGCCTTCGGCAGTAGGATATTATGGAGATCGCGGAGAGGAAATCCTAACGGAAAAAAGTGAAAGTGGAAGTGGTTTTTTACCAGAATGTTGCATAAAATGGGAAAGTGCTGTGGATGAAGGCGCGCGTTTTGGTAGTCGCATCATAAAATTCAGAATTGGCGTGCTTCTAACAAAAAATGGAGGTGCTTTGGCTCAACTGGAAAAACCCATTCTTTATTTTGTGGGCGCACCACTCGGAACAGGAAAACAATGGATGCCGTGGATACATTTTGATGATCTTACTGCAGTTTTTGAAAATGCTGTAGAAAATAATGAATATAAAGGGGTTTACAATCTCTGCACCCCATTTCCATTGCGGAATGAAACCTTCACAAAAATAGTAGCAAAGAAATTACACCGACCGGTTTGGCCATTAAAAGTACCAAAAATTGTTCTGAAATCTATTTTGGGTGAAATGAGCACAATAGTTTTAATGAGCGATATGGTTTCTTCAAAAAAGCTTGCCGACCAAGGATTTCATTTTAAATTCCCGGAGCTCGTCGAAGCCTTGGATGACATTTATGAAAATGAATAAAAAAGTAAGTATTTGCTGGTTCAGAAGAGATTTAAGATTACAAGATAACACAGCATTCTATCATGCTTTAAAAAGTGATTACCCTGTGATCCCCATCTTTATTTTCGATACTGAAATACTGGAAAAACTTCAGAATAAGGAAGACAAACGGGTAGATTTTATTCATCGGACCTTAAAAAAATTAAATGCTAAATTACAAGAAAATGTATCTTCATTCTTTATTCTGAACGAAAAACCTTTGGAAGCTTTTAAAAAGCTTTGTAAGCTGTTTGATATCCAAGAAGTATTCGCAAACCATGATTATGAACCTTATGCACGAAAGCGCGATAGCGAAATAGAAAGTTTTCTTTCCGAGAAAATTATTAAATTCCACACTTTCAAAGATCAAGTAATTTTTGAAAAATCGGAAGTTATGAAGCCGGATGGGACGCCGTATCAAGTTTTTACTCCTTATTCCAAAAAATGGAAAGAAAAATATGCCTTCTCAAAACCGCGAAATTATCCTAGCGGGAAATACTTGGGACATCTTTATAAAGACACAACTTTTCATTTTTTTTCACTGGCTGAAATCGGTTTTGAAGAAACAGAGGTTCAGGTTCCCGAACTGCAAATTGATGAGAAAACTATAAAAAATTACGAAAAATATCGAGATTTTCCAGCTTTGGATGCAACGAGCCATGCCGGGCTCCAATTGCGTTTCGGTACTATTAGCATTCGTTATTTGGTGGAATTGGCAGAAAAGACAAACGAAACTTTTCTGAATGAATTAATTTGGCGGGAATTCTTTATGATGGTTTTGTTTCATTTTCCAAAAGTGGTGGAGCACAATTTCAAGAAAAAGTACGACCGCATCCAGTGGCGGAACAATGAGGAAGAATTTAAACGTTGGTGCCAGGGCGAAACCGGATATCCCATCGTGGATGCTGGGATGCGACAGCTGAATAAAACCGGATTTATGCACAACCGCGTGCGTATGGTGGTGGCCAGTTTTCTCACCAAACATTTACTGATCGATTGGCGCTGGGGCGAAGCCTATTTTGCCGAAAAATTATTGGATTACGAACTTTCTTCCAACAACGGAAACTGGCAATGGGCGGCCGGAACAGGTTGTGATGCAGCGCCTTATTTCAGAATTTTCAATCCGAAGGAGCAAACCAAAAAGTTCGATCCGAAACTGAAATATATCAATATTTGGATAGAAGATTCCCAGTATGACCTTCTTTCTCCGATTGTGGAACACGCTTTCGCAAGGAAACGGGCTTTAGAGGTTTATAAAGCTGCGATTGGAAAAAGTGGGTAATTTTTAAGTTGGTTTAAAAATCTTTAAAGAAAATTTCACAGAAAATAGGCCAGCACAATTCCTAAAATCACCGTGATCATTTTTGAGGAATTGAATCGATGATCTTTGGAAGCCTCAAAGAGGATTGTCGTAGAAATATGCAGAAAAATTCCAATAACGATTGCGTCTATATAAATTTCTATTTCCTTGAGAAAATGGATGTGGGTTTGCAGAAAACTTCCCAGTGGCGTCATTAATGCAAAAATTAAAAGAAAGAAAACCATTTTTGTCCTTCCTAGTTCAGAGTGTAATAAAAAGGAAGAAATGATCACCGCAATCGGTATTTTATGAATGACCACTGCGTATAATAGATGATGGTTTCCGTGAATTGGAAAGCCTTCCAACAGGGAATGAATACAAAGTCCAATAAAAAGCGCCCACGGAAATTCATTGTGGTTTTCCAGAGGATGCAAATGTCCATGTTCAGCTCCTTTTGAAAGGAATTCGAGCATAATTTGCAATAAAATACCAAGCATGATAAAAATCCCCACGGTTTTGGAGGTATGTTGATAAACCACAGGCAAGAATTCGAATACAGTAATGGAAAGTAAAAAAGCACCGCTAAAGGAAAGCAATAACTTGATGACATTAGAAGTGGCCATTAAAAAGAAGGCGATAACAAATCCTAAAATTACCGCAATAATGGGTAAAATAATGCTCATCGACAGAAGATTAAAATAGTACGGGGTGAACTGTTTTCTTTGAAATTCGACAAATCATAATCTCCAAAAACGTGGAGCAAGTTCAATTCCGCCCGCTTGAAATACTTTTGGAAATCGGATAATTTTAATGCGTTGACTTTTTCGGTATAGGAAAAATGTTCTTCTTTATTGGTAAAATCTATTTGCTTAAAAATGATCCCATTTTCCACCCAGCGCAAAATATGAAAATCGATTCCTTTAATTCGTCTTACTTCCGAAGGAATAAGTTTATCTATCACCACATCCACGTTCATAAAATCAATCACTCCAAAACCCGCCGGCTTCAATTCATTTTTTATAACTTCTATCGTCTGAAAATCATCTTCGGGATTTTCGAAATATCCGAAACTGGTGAATAAATTTAAAACCGTATCGAACTTAGAACCAATGGGCACACGCATATCGTGGATACTAAAATGCAAGGTTTCATTTTCATATTGTTTTGCATGCAAAATATTGTTTTCCGAAAGATCGATTCCCGTAATATCATAGCCCAATTTGTTCAAATACTTGGAATGCCTTCCTCTTCCGCAAGCGAGATCAAGAATAGACGCCCCTTCTTTCAATTTAAGAAAGGAGGTCAGGTTTTGCATGAACCCTTTAGCTTCTTCTAAATCCCGTTCTTTATATAAAATATGGTAATAAGGGGAATCGAACCAAGAGCTGTACCAACTTTGAGTCTTTGTGGGCATATTCCTGCAAAATTAGCGTATTTTTGCCGGTATTCAGAGCGAAGCTATGGAAAATAATTTTAAAATGCTGGCAAAAACCTTGTATGGTTTTGAACCTTTGTTGGCAAAAGAATTGCGCGATCTAGGTGCGATAGATGTGAAAGAAGGAATTCGAAGCGTTGAATTTTCGGGTGATAAAGGATTTATGTACAAGGCGAATCTATGTTTGCGCACCGCCATTAAAATCCTGAAACCCTTTCATCGCTTTAAAGTACTTTCCGAGGAAGATCTTTATAAAAACGTATATGCCATTGATTGGTCGGAAATGATGGATCCATCGGGAACATTGGCTATCAATTCCACAGTATTTTCTCAAAAATTCACGCATTCTCAATATATTTCTTTAAAAACCAAAGATGCCATTGTGGATAAATTCCGCGATTTGACTGGCATTCGTCCGGATATTGATTTGGATTATCCCGATTTACGGATCAATGTGCATATCGAAAATGACGATTGTACGCTTTCCTTGGACAGTTCCGGTCAATCTTTGCATAAAAGAGGTTACAAAACAGCTACAAATATTGCCCCGATGAATGAAGTATTGGCGGCCGGATTGTTGTTGCATTCCGGTTGGGACGGTCAATGTGACTTTATGGACCCGATGTGTGGCAGCGGCACTATTCTTATTGAAGCAGCGATGATCGCTTGCAATATTCCGCCCAATCTGAACAAAAAGGAATTTGGCTTCGAAAAATGGAAAGATTGGGATGTGGATTTATTCGAAACGATCGAAAAATCAGTCCTTTCAAAAATCCGTGGGTTTGAACATACTGTTGTCGGTTATGACAAAGCGCCTTCGGCAGTGCGAAAGGCAATCGATAATATCGAAAATGCCAATCTTTCTGAATTTATCACCGTGGAACAGCAAAACTTCTTCGAAACCGAAAAACAAACGGAAAAGCATTTGCACATGGTTTTCAATCCTCCCTATGGCGAACGATTGGAAATTGATATTCCCAGTTTTTATAAGGAAATCGGCGATACTTTAAAACAAGGATATCCGGGAACGGACGCTTGGTTCATCACTTCCGATATGGAAGCGATTAAAAATGTAGGCTTAAAACCTTCGAGAAAAATTAAGGTTTTTAATGGGAAATTGGAAGCTAAATTGCTGAAATACGTTATGTATGAAGGCACTAAAAAGTTTAAACCAAAATCTTAATCAATTGATTTCACTACGGCTTTTGGAGCTTCTTTTTTAGAGCCATCAAATCCTTCCACACCGGCCACAGTGGTATATTTCAGAACATATTTTTTATCGGGAAAAATTCGCTGATAGGCACTTTGGCACATCATAGTTGCTTCGTGGAAACCACATAGAATCAGTTTCAATTTGCCGGGATAGGTATTCACATCGCCGATAGCGTAAATCCCAGGAATGTTGGTTTGATAATCAAGCGAATTATTCACTTTAATCGCATTTTTTTCAATTTCCAAACCCCAATCGGCAATGGGACCGAGTTTCGGTGAAAGTCCAAATAAGGGAATAAAATAGTCTGTTTCCCATAGAATTTCTTCCGCAGTTTCCCCAAATTTTCGAATTACGACAGATTCCAAATGATTTTCGCCACGAACTTCGATAACTTCTGCGGGAGTAATTAAATTGATTTTTCCCAGATTTTTCAATTCCTTTACTTTATCCACGGAATCCAAAGCACCGCGGAATTCATTTCTTCGATGAATTAAAACAACTTCGGAAGCGATATCAGCAAGAAAGATGCTCCAATCCAAAGCCGAATCGCCGCCTCCGGCAATAACCACTCTTTTGTCCCGGTATATTTCAGGATCACGTATTATATAGGAAACACCTTTGTCTTCATAATTCATAATATTATGGACAGGAGGTTTTCGAGGCTCGAAACTTCCCAAGCCACCGGCAATTGCAACCACCGGAGCGTGATGTCTTGTTCCTTTATTGGTTGTTACAATGAAACTTCCATCCTCTAATTTTTCAATGCTTTCCGACCGTTCGCCAAGAGTGAAACCCGGATTGAACGGCTTGATTTGCTCCATTAGGTTTTTCACCAAATCGCCCGCTAATATTTCTGGAAATGCCGGAATATCGTAAATGGGTTTCTTTGGATAAATTTCGGAACACTGGCCGCCAGGAGTAGCCAATGCATCGATGAGGTGACATTTCAGTTTTAATAAACCGGCTTCAAAAACGGTGAAAAGTCCAGTCGGACCTGCACCAATAATGATTATATCTGTTTTGATAGCCTCCCCCGAATTCTCCAACGGAGCGGAGACGGAAGCATTAACTTTTTTATCCTTTAACATGTAATTTTCAAATTTTTTAAAAAAAAAGCAGAAACGTGAAAAGTTTCCCCTTTGGGGAAAAGCAAAGGGGCTTTTATTCAATATTTATCACGGTTTGAATTTGTGGTGCGAATTTTTTGATCGTCAGTTCCACACCCGATTTTAAAGTCATTTGATTTACGCCACAGCCAACACAAGTGCCTTCCAATTGAACTTTTACCAAAGTTCCATTTTCAATGGCGATCAAAGAAATATCGCCTCTATCGTTTTGTAAAAAAGGGCGGATTTCATCCAAAGCTTTTTCTACGTTCATTCGTAACTCGTCCTGTTCCATAGTATTGTTATTTTACGGCGCTGCAACCTGCCATGGCGGTGATTTTGACCGCTTCGCTCGCGGGCAGATTTTTGTTTCTCGCGACAGTTTGCTGGACAACATTTTTTGTGATGGATTCCAAAGCACTTTCCAAAGGAGTTCCGGTTTGCAAAGCTGCGGGACGACCAATATCACCCGATTCCCGAATACTTTGCACCAAAGGGATTTCACCCAAAAAAGGAATTTTCAATTCTTCGGCAAGTCTTTTTGCACCTTGTTTTCCAAAAATATAATACTTATTGTCCGGCAATTCTTCCGGGGTAAAATAGGCCATATTTTCCACCATTCCCAAAACGGGAACATTAAGGCTTTCTTGTTGGAACATAGCCACTCCTTTTCGTGCAACGGCCAAAGCCACATTTTGTGGAGTGCTCACAATAACCGCGCCTGTGATCGGTAATGACTGTAAAAAGGAAAGATGAATATCACCCGTTCCCGGAGGAAGGTCCACCAATAAAAAATCAAGTTCGCCCCAATCGGCATCAAAAATCATTTGGTTCAAGGCTTTGGACGCCATCGGGCCACGCCAAACCACGGCCTGATTAGGTTTAGTAAAAAATCCGATGGAAAGAATTTTTACGCCATAGTTTTCAACGGGCTTCATTTTCGATTTTCCGTCAACATTCACGGAAAGTGGCCGTTCAAATTCCACATCGAACATAATGGTGGCCGATGGACCATAAATATCGGCGTCCAACAAACCAACTTTGAAGCCCATTTTCACCAAACTTACAGCCAGATTTGCCGTAACAGTCGATTTGCCAACCCCACCTTTTCCTGAAGCTATGGCGATGATATTCTGAATTCCAGGAATCGCTTTGCCTTTAATTTCCGGAAGTTTTTTTTGTGCAAGTACTTTTGTATTGACCTGGATTTTTGCTTTTTGGTATACTTTTTCGTGAATGACCTTCATAACATCCACTTCAGCACGTTTTTTAATATGCAGGGCAGGTGTCGAAAGTTCCAGATCAACGACTACTTCGTCCCCAAAAACAACGACGTTTTTCACCGCGCCGCTTTCCACCATGTTTTGACCTTCACCTGCAACGGAAATGCTTTGTAAAGCTTTTATTATATCACTTTTTTCCAACTTCATCTCAAACTTTGCTTTATTTGATTTTCGGTTTGTTTAGAATTATTCTAAAGTGCAAACTTACGAAATAGAATTGATTATTGTATGTTGAAATGGGACATTAGAAATTGGAAATTGATCCCGAGTACTCGGGACTGAACACTGCTCACTGAACACTATTCACTGATCACTTACTTTGGGTTCCCAAAAAACCAAATCGAAATCTTGAACCTGATTATTTTCCACATGGACTCCTTCACTTTCCAATAATTGTTGCATTAATTTGGTTCCTTGAAAATGGTGTTTTCCGGTCAACATTCCTTTGCGGTTAACGACACGATGCGCTGGAACATCGCCAAGTTTACCAGATCCGTTCAGCGCATATCCGACCATTCTTGCGCTTTTTGCCGCACCGATTGCCCGGGCAATTGCTCCAAAAGATGTGACCTTTCCATAAGGGATTTTTCGGGTGACTTCATATACCTTTTCAAAAAAGCTTTTTTCCATGATCACCACGGGTAATAAATTCTTATGAGCGTAGCAATAACCAAGAATACCATCAAAAATGCCATGAAATAATTGGAATATTTTGCCACAGATGGCGTGTTTTTTTCGATTTTGATGAAACAAATCACATATAAATAAAGCGTAAAAAAAGTACCCAAGGCTGCACCAAATGCGAAAACCCAAATTACCGACCAATCATATTCATAGTTCCCTTTGGCATTAAAAGCCGTACTCACAGCAACAAAATAAGGGATTGGGAAGATATTCAAAGCGGAAATGATAATTCCTTTAAGAAAACTCTTGGTAACATTGGTGTTTTCTTCTTTCGCGTTCACCTTTTTCTTTTTGGCAGCAATGAAAAAATAGATTGCCATTAATCCGAAAACCACCAACCCGGTGCGCAATAAAATGTTCCTGATGTAAGGGTGATTGAAAATATATTTGGCCAACAAAATGGCGATAGCAGCTTGAAATAGCACAATGAAACTAGCACCGACAGCAACCAGCATCCCATTTTTTTTGCCTCTTTCCAAACAAGTTTTGGCAACGGTCATATTCACCAATCCAGGGGGCAAAACTCCGAGAAACGCGGCAGAAAATGCGACCAAAAATAGTTTAGTTTCTTCCAAAAAACACTTTTTAGTTGATTTTAAATTGGATGTAAGTTATCGGTTTTTTTTGTTCAAGATACTGTTTTTCATAGAAAGTTTGAATTTCTGTAAGAACTTCCGGCCTTTCTGTATTTTTATAAATGTTGTGGTTTGATTGCAAAACCGTGTGCCCTTCGCCGTGCAAAAGTCCCAATGTATATCCATGCATAAATTCGCTGTCCGTTTTTAAATTTACCACGCCGTCTGAATGTAGGATTTTTTTGTATTTCTGAAGAAAATCCGAATTGGTCAAGCGATGTTTTGTGCGCCTGTATTTTATTTGTGGATCGGGAAAAGTAATCCATATTTCATCAATTTCATTCTCATCGAAGATTAAATCGATCAGTTCGATTTGCGTTCGGAGGAACCCGACATTCGTCAAACCTTCTTCTAAAGCGGTTTTTGCGCCCCTCCAAAAACGCGCGCCTTTTATATCAATGCCCAAAAAATTCTTTTCAGGGAACATTTTTGCCAGTCCGATGGAATATTCCCCTTTTCCGCAACCCAGTTCCAATACAATGGGTTTTTCATTTTTGAAAAAATCTTTTTTCCAATTTCCTTTTATGGGAAAGTTTCCAGAAAGAATTTCTTCCCGCTGCGGCTGAACTACGTTCGTGAAAGTTTCATTTTCCCGAAACCTTCTTAATTTATTTTTGCTGCCCAAATCCCTGAATTTAATTTCAACAAAAATAATCAAAAGGTTTTAACCGAATTTTTGGATTTTTTTGGAAGAAGGTTTATTCTTTCATGGATTTTTTCACTCTGCGCAAATCGAGCATATTCACCGGATTAATGCCCAGACCAGAAATATTTTTTTGGGTAAAACGAACAACTTCATCATAATATAAAGGGACGATCGGGGCATGGGCGATAATTATGGAATCCATTTTGGTATAGAGCGCGATCCTATTTTTATCGTCTGTTGTTTGTAGGGCTTTTTCGTATAGTTGGTCGAAAATTGGAGATGAAAAATGCGTGTAATTGGGACCATTTGGGGTAAAATTCGGACTATAAAACAACGACAAATAATTTTGCGCATCCGGATAATCTGCGATCCAACTTGCACGGAAAACCTGTAATTTACCGATGCTGCGCTGCTGTCGGATCGTTGATGGCGGCATCACGTTCACGCTGGCGTTTATTCCGATTTTCTGCAATTCACGTTGAATATATTCACATAAATCCACGTAAATCGCACTGGTTGAAATAGCAATAACCGGATTTTCATCGCCTGTTTCTTCTTTGTATTTCTTCACTAAATCCCAAGCTATTTCGGGTTGATAAGTGTAACCTTCCAAATCGGCAAATCCGGGTAAACCTTTTGGAATAATCCCATTTACGCCGGGAAATCCGATCCCGTTTCGCAAATAAGTGATCATTTTTGTTCTGTCAAAACCATAATTAATCGCTTTTCTGAGTAGTAAAGAATTATTTTCGGAAAGTTCACTGTCTAAATAAACCCCCAAGTATTCCGTGTTCAAATAAGGACTAGTTTTCATCGTGATCCGATCGGCATATTTTTCACGAAGTTTACCTTCATTGGTTAATAATTCATCTTTGTAGGAAGGATCCAATCCACTCAAAAAATCCAGATTTCCCTGTGCAAATTGTAGAAATTCACTTTGTTTGTCTGTCAGAAAAGTGATGGCAACGGCTTCCAGATAGGGAAGTTGATCTCCATTTTTGTCTTCTTCGAAATAAAGGTCATTTCTGCGGAAAACCAATTTCTCGTTTTCTTCCCAGCGTTTAAATCGAAAAGGGCCGGTGCCAATTGGATTGTCCCGGAAATCGAGTTTGGACATTTCTGTTGGAAGAACCGAACAATATTCCATTGAAAGTAAACCTAAAAAAGCTGGAAAACTTTGTTTCAAATGAATTTTGAATATGGAATCGTTCACCACTTCAAAAGATTCGACGTCGCGTATTACCCAACTTCCGGACGATGCGATAATGGGATCGGTCAGCCGTTTCAAACTAAATTCCACATCTTCAGATTTAACCGTTCGCGTGGAATCTTCACCAAAAATCGCGTTTTTATGAAAATAGACATCGGTACGAAGAGAGAAAGTATAGGTTTTTCCACTGTCGGAAATTGCCCAACTTTTGGCGATGTCGGGTTGAATGTTCAAGTTATTGTCCAATTGAACCAAACCGTTATATAATTGATTGCACGGCCAAATATTCCGTTGATCTTTCGCAAAAGCAGGATCGAGAGAAGAAATATTTGCAAATTCATTATAGTGAAAAACCAAATGATCCCTGTTTTTTTCGGAATTATTTCCACAGGAAAACAAAAGTATTCCCAGAAAAATATGGCACAGAAAGAATGGGGAGATTCGTGTCAAATTTGAATTTAGTTTTTTGTGATGGCTTTTCAAAGGTACGTTTTTTGGAAAAAATTGTTCAACTCACAACAAACCTCTTTTTTTAATTTCGAGATATTTATTAATGGTATTAATTGTCAGATCGGCGGGTTCTGTAAGAATGCTTTGAATCCCATTTTTTTGCAATTCCTTGACCATCATTTTTTTGTCATAACTGAATTGGGCGGCGATGGTTTGTTGATAAATTTCTTGAATATTTTCCGCATTGGTTTCCATCAATTTCTTTAATTCGGTATTTTCAAAAAAGATTACCACGAGAATGTGTTTTTGTGCCAAAGCCTTCAAATAAGGCAGTTGGCGCCGAAGCGAAGAAAGGTGTTCAAAATTGGTGTATAATAAAAGAAGGTTGCGTTGGGTTATTTTTCGTTTGGTGTAAGCATAAAGAAGTCCGAAATCGCTGTCATTAAAATCCGTATCAATATTATATAAAGTCGACATAATTTGCTGAATGTGGGTTTTCTTTCCGCTTGCGGGCAAAAAAGCGGCAATTTTGTTTGAAAAAGCCATTAATCCCACTTTGTCACTTTTTTTAAGTGCGATATTGCTGCAAGCAAGGCTGCTATTGATGGCGTAATCCAACAATTTTAATCCTTCAAAAGGCATTTTCATGACACGGCCAACATCGATCAGCGAATAAATGGGTTGGGATTTTTCATCTTGAAACTGGTTCACCATCAAATTTCCATGTTTCGCCGAGGCTTTCCAATTGATGGAGCGCATATCATCGCCAAAAACATAATTCTTAATTTGTTCAAATTCCATGGTGTGACCGATTTGCCTGATTTTTTTCAAACCGATTTGCGAAATTCTATTGTCGATTGCCAGAAAGTCGTATTTTTTCATTTGTAAAAACGACGGATAGACTTTTACCATTTGTTCGTTGCAGAACGAATATCTTCTTTTCACCAACCGCAATTTGGTAAAAACATAACAATTCAACCGTCCAAAAAAATATTCGCCACGTTCAACAGGGAAAAGTACATACTGGAGCATCAAATTTTCCCCGGCGGAAATGTTGGCTTTTTTCAAAAAATCTCGTTTTTGGAACTGCACCGGCAATTCGTCGATTATCTCTAAATTAACACGAAAACCATATTTATTTTTGAATTGTAATCGAACTATATTCTCGTCACTATTGGAAAATTTTTCGGGAAGAATTCGCTCTGCGGAAAATAAATCATCTTTATAAAGGGCGATAATTTCGGAAAGTACAATGGTTAAAAAAGCAATGACCACCAGCCAAATAAACGGATATATAATTGGTGCCCAAAAAGAAAATAAAAAGAGGATTGCGATTCCAAAAACGATTTGAAAAAACCGGGAACACAAGTAAAGGGATTTGAAAAATCGATAAAGAGCGTTAAAAGGATTTTTCATTTATGTTGAATATCTCATAATACACATCTTTCATAATTTATTCAATGGGGCTTCTCTTTATTGGAAATATTATAAATACATGAAGATTCGAAAATATAATGAAATTATTTTATTCAACAATAATTATTTTCTCACCATGTTTTCCCTTTGGGGTTACCACATTCAAAATATATAAACCTTGTTCCAACGCACTAAAGCCGCGAAGAGGAAATTCCAGACCATCGAAGGTTTGTGAAATTCGAATATTTCCCTGCATGTCTCATAAAGTGTTGCTTATTTGTTATTGGATGTATTGCATATCAAAACGTCCTTCTCGGATTTCATGCACCACCCCATTGTCATCTTTTACATCAAACCAAAAAGTACCGGAAACGATGTTGTTTTCAAAGTCTAGTTTTGTAATGGTTAATTCTCCTGTTTCGATGTTTGAGGTATGACTAAACACAGCATTATAGGCAAATGTGCCATATGCATCACCATTTATATTTTTTTTCAAAGTATATTTTGCTCCTTCTTGAATCTCTAATCTTTTAGTACTCAAACCTATTAAAATAAGATTATAATTGGAATCTCTTCTATTTCCCTGCAAACTAAAATAATATCCCCCATCCACATATTGATAAACGCAGTCCAGGGGGTTTACGCCCCCGCCGGGCAAAAAAGCCTTCCCATCCAACAGACACCCAAAGGTGTTTTCCCCAGTTTGCGTGGCGGGGGGTAAAAGGTCCACGGGGTTTGGGGGCGGGGCATCGTCGTCGTTGGAGCAGCCGACCAGCCCCCAAAAGGGGAGCAAAATGAGTAGAAATAGTGTTTTTGTTTTCATAAGCATTTGTTTTGGTTTTTAAAGTACAACTTTTGTTGCTATTCTGTAAATCGCATATCGAACCTTCCTTCTCGGATTTTGTGGACTACTCCATTATCATCTTTTACTCAAGTTTCGCACCTTTTTCTAAGCTGCACGTAATTGGGGGATTATAGGTTTTGGCTCTTTATTTAAAAACGATAGGAAATCGCTGTTAAGTATCAATTTATGGATGATTTCATTAAAATCGATATGGTCGGTAATAAGTTCCAAAACGCTCAATATTTCACTGATT
>JBDNFD010000123.1:0-5608 GCA_041689995.1 Flavobacteriaceae bacterium
AAATAAGATACTTTGTCGTGAATATTTTCAAAAAACCTTGATGTTTTTCTAAAACCGCTGGTTTAAAATGTAAAAAAACTCTTGTAAGTACCGATTTCATTGATGTTTTGGTCTATCACTCTTATATTAGAATAGAGCCGAATCTTTTAAAATCAATACATCAATGTCTTTCTTTTGAGATTTCAGATAAGTTACGGTTTTACTAATTAAATTTTCATCACTTTCTTCATCAATTAATAAGACATAAACCTTAACATTATAATTATCTTGAAGACTTAAGGCATTTGGTAAATGTTGAATACACGGAGCGCACCAAATACCGAACGTGTAAATTATAAGAAACTCTTTTTTATTGGTTTTGGCCAAGCATTCAATATCGGAACTGTTAACAGCATAAATCCCGGTATTTTTTTGTAAATTACATGGAGCGGACGTTTGGCTGAAAACAAAATTATCCATCAACAATATAATTACTATAATTATTGTTTTTTTCATTTTACTTTTTGAAATCTATATCATAAAATCTCAAAACTTCCATCACCGAATGCAAGTCCGTTCGTAAATTTATCGCAAAAATTCAAAACAATCAGATTTAAGTTGTTAAAATTTTAATTCAAATGAAGAAAATACAACTATAAAAAGGGCTAAGATCAAATTATAGTACAAGCCTTTTGGAGTTTTGAACCCTTTCAGAGTTTTGAACTCTGAAAGGGTTCGCGTACAATTATAATCCGCCCTACCTACTCCATTCCATATAAAACCCCTAAAAAGTCGGCAAGCTTGAATTTTTTCAACAACAAAAAACCCTTTCAGTATTTGAAACACTGAAAGGGTTGTAAGAAATAAATTTTTCTAAATCTTAATTCGCCGTAACCTTGATATTATCAATTTGGTAGGTCGTGGTGATTCCGTTACTGCTTCCAATGTATTCAAATCCGAAATAAACGGTACTTCCTACATACGAAGCAAGGTCAATATTTCCGGAAGGAGTGGATTCCGCTGCATATCCGTTGGTGCTTCCAGTGGCAATATCAACATTTAATTGTGTCCACGTTGCAGTAGTTACATCGCCGGAAAAATCAGTGGAAATATAAACTTTCAAAGCTTCCCCATTGTTATGGCCGTCTTTGCTGCTGAACTGGAATTCTCCACCAGTGACACCGGATAAATCGATACCTGGAGTTACCAACCATACTTTCATTGGGTTTTCCCCGGAATTAAATGCTGAAATTTGTGCATACTTGGCGCCGTTGAATTCCCGGGCATCCCATTTCCAATTGCCGCCACTGATATTTACATTGGTCCAACCCGGCAGATCAATAACCGCACCTGGCCCAGTCGTGGTAATTTCTTCAAAATCTTCTTGGAACAATGCATCGCAACGTGGCTGATCAAAACTAATATCTTTAGGATCACGAATAAAAATCTGATAATCGGAATTGAATTTGCTAAGGACCGCCGTAATAGTTCCTTGACCTTCGGGAAGCAATTTGTCTTTAAAATTAGCGAAACCGCTATTTCGCAAAATAATACTTTCTCCCGTCAAACAGCTTTCAACATTTCTATTTACGGTAAAAGTATCGTCCAAATTTCCATAGCTTTGGCCCACAAGTCCGGAAGGGAACTGCATGTTCTCAAAAGTCACCAAGGTGTTCAGTTTTTCGTCAGTTACTTGATCGAATGAAATAACAGTGGGAACAATTTCTTCTGTTACGCCAGAACGAAGAACGTGCTCTTCAAATTCTAAATTGTTCAACCGGCCCACTTCTGCGCCATACAAATTGCCCAATTTAATAACGCCTCCATCTTCGCCAACATACAAACCTTTCAGTTTCACATATACTTTTCTTCCTGGTTCGAAAAAGGTATACATATCGGTGGCATCGGTTAGAATGGAAATTCCCGCTTCAGGATTTTCCGGGCTATTCTGAATAATTAGTTCTTTATAAAAGTTTCCTTCTTGATCACTGGAAACCACATATCCTTCCAAAACCAAATCGGATTCTATCAATACCGGCGGAGGAAGTTCATCATCATTTGGGTCTTCATCGGTAAGTGTGTACATTGCTTTGACGGCCATGATACTTGAATCGACCGTGGGGTCCGGCTCATCAAAATTAATTTCAGGGGTTTTAAAATCATCGTCTTGCACGCAAGAAGCGAGGGTAAAAACCAACAATAAAAGGCTCAAAAATCTTGTGTTCACTATTTTTTTCATCGTGTTTGGTTTAACTGTTTTGTTCATCTTACTTAAAAATTCCATTAAAATCTGACATATAGGTTCAGGTAATAATTAGATCCATAACCATACCAGTATTTCGGGCCAAAAACGCGGGTTTTGTTAGAGGTATCTTCTGAGAGTTCCCTATAATTTGCGCTTCTTCCTTGTTCAAATCCACCGGTTTTGTATTGTTTGTCGAGCACATTGCTGATCACTCCAAAAACCCCAATGTAATAATCGCCCACTTTCCATGATTTTCCACCAATAAAATTCACCAAGAAATAATCGTCGAATTTCTCTTGTTTCAAAAGTTTGCGGGCAACTTCTGGATCATAATCGTTGAAAGGAATTCCATCAACATCGGTATAGAAATTTTTGGTACGTGTAATTGGCGCAACATCCAAATAAGCATTTGAAAAATAATTTACCGTGGAACCAAAGAACCAATAATCTGGATCGCGGTATTCAAAACCCAATTGGAAAGCCTGTTCTGGACCACCTGCAACGTGATAATCTTTCAAATAGGATTCGCCATATTTTTTAGGCTCGTCAAAATCGTCGGAAGTAAGGTATAAGTTCGGGTTGCTAGCATAGGTATGTTGACCGATTGCTGCGGCACCTTTCAATTTAATTGTGGAAGTTACTTGTGCCTCAATGCCCAATTCCGCACCAATATGTTGTTTGTCCACGCCCGTCAAAACTTCTTGCACAAAAGCATTGGTGGTGTTCCTTCCCAAATCGGAAAGTCCATCGGCGTAATAAAATGAAATTTCGGTGGCATCTTCCATGATGGAATAATATCCGGTCAGGCGGGCACGGATTATTGACGTCCTAAATATATAGCTTAAATCGACAGATTTTATTTTTTCTTCTTCCAAACCATCAACCACATCATTGTTTTGGCGCGAATTTGAAAAAGAATTTCTAACGCTTGGTGCTTTGGTAAAATATCCACCATTTATTTCAATATAATTTTTACCGTCTATTTTATAGGTTGCACCGGCTTTGGCCCCAAAAGTTGTGAATTGGAGTTCTTCACTTTCCCCCAGGGAATTATCGGCAAAATTTCCATTTTGGTATAATCCATTACGTTGGTAAGTTGTGTTTTCAACTTTTCCGCCCACATAAAAATCCACTTTGCTATAGCTGAATTGCCCTTGTGCAAAACCGGAATATTTTGTGGCGTTCATCTCATAATTATAGCCGAATCGATCGTTCTGTCCCACCAAACGATCTGGGTTTTGAAGATCGGATTGCGCCTCGTCGCCCGAGGAAAAAGTATCTATATCCAAATAATTATTGGCTCCGAGCAAATCTAACATATATGCGAAATTTTCAGATTTTAAACTGCGATATCGAAGTGCACCGGTGACTTTTATATTGTCGTTTAAACGGGAGTTTAAAATCGTATTTGCGAAAATTTGTTTATTGTCCGTGCGGTCTTCATACAAATAATATCGTGCCGGTCCGCCAAACGCCATATTGGTCGCATATAGGTTATTCCAATCAATTTGACCATCATTTATAAACTTTTGTTCATAACCATAAGCACTTGCATAATTAGGTCCATCTGGATCGGCCAATGAATAACTTGGCAAACTTCTGTAATAGGAAGGATCTGGGTTTGGGACATCGTCATAACCCAATCGGCTGTTTCCTGCTTCGCCAAATTTGTAGGCCAAGTTGGTGTTCAACTCGGTTTTTTCGGAAATATCCCAATAATGGTTCAACATAATAACCGGTTCTTTGAATCTTTTGATGCGCGAATTTCTTTTTTCGCCATCTTGATAACCCCAATATGAATTGTATTGCGTTCCTTTCAAATCGTAAACTTCTTGTGTGTTGGGAGAAGATTTCCCCCTTCTATAAGGGACATAATAAGCAGATAAGTTCAAACTGTGATTATCACCCAATTTCTTTTCAACGGCAAGGAAAAAGGAATTTGCATCATAAAGCGTTCCTTCATTATAGCCTTCGTTCCCATAACGCCTCGCGAACAATACGGAATAAGCCCATCCGCTGGCAAGTTGACCGGAATTATAACTGGCACTCACCCGCCCGGTATAGCTTTTGTTCGCCATGGCGTAAGAAATTTTTCCACCTTCGCGATATTGAGAAGCACGCATAATGATATTCGTAGTTCCTGCTAAACCACCGAATGTATAATCATTCGCGGAAAGTCCCATGGAAAATGAACGGCTTCGTTGCGCATCGTTCAAGCCGCCCCAAGTGCTCCACTCAGGACCACCGTCATAAAGATCGTTCATAATAATTCCATTGATCAGCACTTTTCCATTTTCGCTATCCAATCCGCGTGGCCGGAAAAAAGTGGCACTAAAATCATAAGCTGCAGCACTTAAAAAAACATCTCTGGAAGCTTGTAAAAGTCCTGCAATATTGTCGGCCCCACCAATATCCTTGTCGAGTTCTGTATCGGCCAAAATGATAGTTGCAATTTGCGTTTGTTCCGCAAGATCTATTTCCAAACCTATGGTTTTCATATCCAGCGTTTTCCCTTCTTCCACAACGATGGGAAGGGTTTTGGTAATATAGCCATCACGGGAAACCACCAACATTTGTTCTCCAAAAGGAAGTTTTTGCGATCCGAAATCAAATTCCCCGTAGGCATTTGAAGTTGTTTTGACTGCTTCATTTGCCTTCAAAGAAACTTGCGTGCCGGGAAGAGCTTTGTTCGTGCCGGCATCAACGATTTTTCCAACGATCCCCGTTTCTTGGGCGTAAAGTGAGGTCGCCAAAAAAAACGTTGTTAATAAAAGAATTAATTTTCTGTTCATTTCTTTCAACTATTGTTTATTGTTTAAAAAGTGAATGTCTTTTCTTGGTGCTTTCTAAATAAGTTGGAAAACATCGGTGGAAGAAACTCCCTTTGTGTCGTTCAATACAAATTTGAACTATTGGGCAAAAATACATTAATTTCGGAAATTACACCTTTCTGGTTTGAATTTTACAATTTGATAACCAAGAAGGGCTGCAATCAAATTCTTTTTGAACCATTAAGGAATTAAGTTTAGTTAAGACTCGTTGTTTTTTCGACTTAATGTTGCCTTAACTTCTTAATGGATAAAAACTTTTGCTCAGGATAACATGAAAGAATAATTATAAAATAATACTTTTCCATAATCTGTCATCTAACACCCATTCAACATTACAAAAAAATGTATGTGGGTGTTATTATTTCTAATAAGATTTTCCCGTTCAGGTTTTACCGTTTCTTTATTCAATTTTAATTACTGTTGTCCGATAAAAATTAAAAGTACGGAATTATGGGCTTTAAAGTCAACAAAAGCGTTGTGATTTCTTTAAAACATAAAAGCAAGCCCCTGCTTTATTGGCTCTAATGAAACTCAAAATTTCCTTGAAAATGAA
>JBDNFD010000124.1:0-40578 GCA_041689995.1 Flavobacteriaceae bacterium
CCTAAATCAATGCTAATTTTTTCTGTTTATTTTTTCTTGTTTAAATAACTTAAAATTATAATGAATAATTCATCCGATAGATTTCCCTTATACTTCAATAAAAATTATCAAAGGTAATTATCTGTTTTATGCCATAGAAGTGCTTATTTTCGTATCGAATAAAAAAGTAACCTTTAAAACATAAATAACATGACATTAGTTGGAAGACGCTTTCCGGATTTGGAAGTAAATGCAATGAACGAAATGGGCGACACATTTAAATTGAACGTCCTTGATGAAGCAGTAAAGAATAAAAAGAAAGTTGTTTTATTCTGGTACCCAAAAGATTTCACCTATGTATGCCCGACAGAATTGCATGCATTTCAAGAAGCTTTGCCAGAATTTGAAAAAAGGAACACCTTGGTAATCGGTGCTTCTTGTGACAGCGCAGAAGTGCATTTTGCTTGGTTGAACACTGCAAAAGATGACGGGGGAATTGAAGGTGTAACTTATCCAATCCTTTCCGATTCGAATAGGAATTTGAGCAATCGGTTGGGGATTTTGGATTCTACCGAACATTATGACGAGGAAACCGGCGATCTTACAGTGGAAGGCGATCACGTAACTTTCCGAGCCACGTATTTGATCGATGAAGAAGGAACTGTTTTTCACGAAGGAATTAATCACATGCCCTTGGGAAGGAACGTAAAAGAATTCTTGCGAATGATTGATGCTTACGCACATATTCAAACTCATGGCGAAGTTTGTCCAGCCAACTGGGAAGAAGGAAAAGATGCCATGAAGGATAACCGCAAATCGACCTCTGAGTATTTGGCGTCACACTAACTCCTCTTTTATAGAAGAAATTAAATGGTCATGACCTACCCAAAAATTATTTAAACCTTAAAAACAATAGCTATGCTACACGAACTTGAAAGTGATAATTTAGGGGAAATCATTTCCCAGAATGAAACCGTGGTCGTTCAATATATGGCGGGGTGGTGCGGAAATTGTCGTTTGATGAAACCGAAATTCAAGAAATTGGCTTCAGAAAACGAAACAGCGACCTTTGTCCTTGTCGATGCGGAAAAATTTCCCGAGTCGAGAAAGTTCGCGACAGTGGACAATCTGCCGACTTTTGCGACTTTCAAAAATGGAAGTTTTGTGAATCAGGTACAAACAAACAAATTGGAATCTCTAAAACAAGTGATCGATGAAATTACCGGTAATTAGACATTTACAGAAGAACAACGAAATCGAGAAACTTCAAAACACCGTCGATGTGTTGGAATCTTTTACCGAGCATAGAACGGTAAGCGATGAAGAAATGGACGTAATTGGCGAATTGATCACCAATCTTTGTGGCGCTATCGAAGTACATAAAATGATCGCGGAAGGTGTGCCAGAGCGAGATGCCGCAAATAATTTTGTAAAAAAAGTGCTGGGTTCCATTGATAAATAAATTTGGAATTCTAACATTTAAATAATAAAAGCCCTCGAATAGGGGGCTTTTTTTGTGCCCATAAATTCAGTTTTCAATTGAAAGAAACTTTAAAAAGAAAGATTCCTTATTACGTTTTCCTTGAAAGGAATCGGGTTACAATTAAAAGAGTTTGCCTGCCGAACTGTCCGCAATTTTATTAGGAGATTCCATTCAAATTTGTTTTATTTGAAAAAATTAATCAACTTTTCATCTATGAAATCTTATTCCATCCAAAAAATATCTGAGCGATTAAACGGAGAACTTGTCGGAAACAGCGAACTTAAAATCTCTGGACCGGAAGAACTGGCCAAAGCAAAACAAGGTCAGATCAGCTTTATTGGAAATCGGAAGTATGAAAAACTATGGTCGGAATCCAAGGCTTCGGCGGCAGTAGTAGAGGAAAAAAGTTCTCTGGACCCTAGCAAAAACCGCGCCTTTATAAAAGTCAAAAATGTGGAGGTGGCCATGATCCAAGTTTTGGAACTATTTGCACCACCAATGCCCGAAATGAAATTCGAAATTCATCCAACAGCTATTGTCGATGAAAGCGCAGTTTTGGGCGAAGGTTGTAAAATTGGTGCCGGTAGTTTTCTTGGGAAAAATGTAAAACTTGGGAAAAATGTGATTGTTTATCCGAATGTCACGATTCTCGATGAATGCAGCATTGGAGATGAAAGTGTTATCTGGTCCGGAAGCGTGATGCGAGAGAGATGCCATATTGGGAACAATTGCATTCTTCACCCAAATTCTACAATCGGGACAGACGGATTTGGTTTTACACCACATCCTGAAGGAATGGGCTTGCTGAAAATTCCGCAAATCGGAAATGTGGTTTTAGGAAATTATGTTGAAATCGGTTCAGGCTCATGCGTGGATCGTGGGAAATTTAGTTCCACTATTCTCGGCGACGGTTGCAAAATCGATAATTTGGTTCAAATTGGGCACAATTGCGAACTGGGCATGTTTTGTATTATGGCAGGAAATAGCGGTTTGGCCGGATCGGTCACGCTTGGTAATGGCGTGGTCATTGGCGGAAGTGCTTCCATAAAAGACCATACGAAAATTGGCGACGGCGCTGTGATAGGTGCTGGATCTGGCGTCACAGGTGATGTTGCAGCAGGAATCACCATGCTTGGATATCCCGCGCTTCCCGCCAGGGAAACCTTGAAACAATGGGCAGCTCTGAAACGATTGGTCAAAAACAATTAGTGGATTTTTTATAATCTCTTCTTTTTTCTTTAAGCACTTCGTTTATAATTCTTTGTGAATCATTTTGGATTAAATAGATCATTATTAAATCAGTGTTGGAAGTTTGATTCAAAACTTCAAATCATAAATATTTGTTAAACTATACTATTAGGTATTGCATAGTATCATCTTTTGTATATATATTTGCCAAACAAAATAATAGGTATGGAAACTGATCGATCAACGCACATTAAAAACATTTCTACTTTGATACATGCAAGCACTTTTTCAAAGTATTTTTTTCCATTCGGAAATTTCATTTTTCCGTTGGCATTGTGGCTGAGCAATAAAAATAAAGCTTTTGTCAATGCACACGGAAGGCAGTGTTTGAACTTTCAAATCAGCACATTTTTATATGCGGCGGTTTTGGCCTTCATGGGATTTTTGGGAGTGGTTTTTTTCTTCGCTACCGCAAATCAAGATTTTTCTTTTGATCCGTTCACCATGAGATCCTTGCCAAATGCCATACCTTTTTTTATATTTATCGGAATAATCGGAGTCTTGTTCTTCGGTCTTTTTGTCTTGGAAATCTGTTGTGTGATACAAGCTTCGGTAAAAGCAAGCGAAGGAAGACCTTATAAATATCCGATTAGCATTCCTTTTATTCCGGCAAATTCCTCGGAGAAGGAATGGTTCACTACTTTAAAAACAGAAGCATTATGAAAATAGAAAATACCAAAGCGCAAATGCGTAAGGGCGTCTTGGAATATTGCATCCTTTCGGTGCTGAAAGACAACGATGCATATGTCGCCGAGATTTTAGGAACCCTGAAGGATGCCAAATTATTGGTCGTGGAAGGAACAATTTATCCCTTACTGACCCGTCTTAAAAATGCAGGTCTGCTAAATTATCGCTGGGAAGAATCTACCGGCGGGCCGCCGCGAAAATATTATGGATTGACCGAAACGGGTAAAATATTTCTCATAGAACTCACCACTACTTGGGACGACCTTCAAAATGCGGTGGAAATCGTAACCAAAACCAAAAAAACCAAGAAATCATGAACAAAACAGTAAACGTAAATTTAGCGGGGGTTTTCTTTCACATTGATGAAGATGCCTTTCTAAAACTTCATACCTACTTGGATTCCATTCGGCAATCCATTAAGGATCCACAAGGCCGCGATGAAATTATTCGTGATATCGAAGCCCGGATCGCAGAACTGTTTCAGGAAAAAATGCAGCCTTCGCGCCAAGTGGTTAGTCTTCAACAGGTAGAAGAAGTTATTCTTGTGATGGGTCAGCCTGAAGATTATATGGTTGATGATGAACTTTTCGAAGACGAACCAACACCGGAAAGCACCAGAACTGACGCTCCGAAAAAACTGTTCCGAGACACTGACAATGCATATATTGCGGGGGTTTCTTCTGGTTTGGGTCATTATTTAGGAATTGACCCAATTTGGTTGCGCCTACTTTGGATCATTCTTGTATTTGTTTCCGCTGGAACTATTATTCTTGCCTACGCCATTTTTTGGGTTTTTGTCCCCGAAGCCAAAACTACCGCCGATAAATTGTATATGCGGGGAGAACCGGTGAACATCAGCAACATCGAAAAAAAGGTGAAGGAAGGTTTCGATTCCATGGCCGACCGGATGAAAGGGGTCGATTATGGAAAATATGGAAAACAAGCCCAAACTGGTGCCACGACATTATTTGATTCTTTGGGGAAAGTTATCCTTCTTTGTTTGAAAATTTTTGTAAAGTTCATTGGCATTGTCCTTATCCTTATGGCTGGAAGCACCTTGATTTTCTTTTTCTTTGCGCTATTCGGGATCGGTCTTTTTGGGGTCATTGACGCACCTTGGATCGATTATGTGAACATCGCCAATATTGGAGCACCTCTTTGGCTCATCAGTTTGACCATCTTTTTTGCAGTGGCAATTCCCTTCGTGTTCTTGTTTATTTTAGGATTGAAAATATTGGTTCACAATTTAAAATCCATCGGGACTCCAGCGAAATTGGTTTTGTTGGGCTTGTGGCTTATTTCAATTTTTGCACTTGGTTTCTTGGGAATAAAGCAAGCTATGGACCACGCTTTTGACGGGGAAGTTATTGCCACAGAAACTATTCCGATATACAAAAACGACACCTTGTTTGTGAAAATGCGGGGAAATAAAATGTATGGCGAATCCCTTCGTCGCGAGAATGATTTCAAGATAAAAGAGGATGAAGCAGGAAATCGGATATTATTTTCATGCGATGTAGAACTGACCATTCGTTCCACAAATGACTCTGTGGCAAGTTATGAAATCTCCAAATCTGCGGTGGGTTCAAATTACCGAGAAGCTACAAATAATGCCAACAACATTTATTATACCTATGATTTTAAAAACAACCAATTAAATTTAGATGGATTTTTTACCGCACCGCCGGAAGATAATTTCCGGGAGCAGGAAGTAGAAGTAACTCTTTATTTGCCCGTCGGAAGTGTTTTGTTCGCAGGTGAAAAAACACATCATTTTCATAGTTACAACGGAATTCTTGCCAGAAGTAAAGAAGGACGCTTCTTGAGAATTCAAGAGAATTCCGCTGAATGTTTGAATTGTCCGGCCGAAACAAATATGGAAACTTCCGATGATGAAGGTGGTTTTAGGGCAAAAGCTAGCAATAACGACGAAACCATCAGTGTGAAAATTGATGAAACAGGAATTTCCATAAATCATGAAACAACCAAAAGTGCGGATCATGATAGTGTTTCCGCTGAAACAAAAGAATAACCAAAAAACTAAACCTTATGACAACCTTACTTAAAATTATCGTCACCAGCATCTTGAGCCTGCTCCTATTTTCTTGCAATTCGAATTTCTCTTTCACCAATGAATTGAACGGAAAAGGAGCGGTAACCACCAAAGAACATGCCTTGCAACCATTCAATCAAGTAAATGTTTCCAACAGTTGGGATGTGGAATTGATAAAAGGGGAAGAACCAAAAATGATTGTCGAAGCCAACGAAAATTTACATGAAAATATGGAGTTTTCAGTGAAAAATGACGTGTTGGATATTTCTTCCAAAAGAAATATTGGAAATGCGGAGGCAAAAAACATCAAAGTCTACTATGTGGGAAATTTGCTGAAAATTGGAGCTCACAGTGGTTCTGATGTTACTTCCAACGAAATTTTTAAACAAAACAAAATGGATATTGATGCATCCAGCGGTGCGGAGATTTCTTTGATCATCGATGTGCAAACCACGTTGGCAGAAGCCTCTAGCGGTGCGGAAATTGAGTTATCCGGAACCTCCGAAAATTTCGAAGTGCGTGGAAGCAGCGGTGCGGAAATAGATGCGGAAAATTTAAAAACTTTGTCGGCAAAGGCTGATGCGTCTTCTGGAGCTGAAATTGACTTGAACGTAACGGAAGATATTACGGCGGAAGCCTCGAGTGGTGGTGATATAGAGTATTCTGGAAATCCCAAAACCACAAATATCAAAAATAGTATTTCGGGGGATATACGAAGGAAATAATTCTTAACAAAAAGTGAAAGTTTAGAAATAATCCTTTGATTTGATTGGAAAGATGTATTTTTGATTGAAATTATAACCCTATTAAATCAATCATTATGAAAAATTATTTCAAAATTTCCCTTATGTTCCTTTGCATGACTTTTGCTTTGGTTTCTTGCAGAGATGAGGAAAAAAAACAAACTCCAGTTGAAAATGCCATGGATAACATGGACAGCGATGCGGACGTTAAAGTGAAAGACAACAAAATAAAAATTAAAGATGAAGACAGCAAGCTGAAAATCAAAACAGATGATGACGGCAATGTCGAAAAAATCAAAACTAAGGAAACCAATTAAAACTGGATTTTCAAGCCCTTTCAAAATGAAAATTTGAAAGGGTTTTTTATTTGCTTTGAAGTTTAATAATATTTTCCACCCTTTCAGGGTTTCAAACCCTGAAAGGGTTCTTTTTTTTAGGATGAATTCGAACGGTCTTGAACGGGTTTCATTTCCAAGCTTTCAACATTCGGTCTTTTCCAAACATATCTTGCCACAGTTCGGTTTTAAAGCCTTCTTGCTGAAAAAGTTCTGCTGTTTCCCTTCCCAAATACTGATTGATTTCCATAAAAATATGTCCTTTTTCCCGAAGGTTGTTTTTGGAGAATTCCAGTATTTTCCGATAAAAAATCAAAGGATCCTCATTTGTTACATATAAGGCGGTTTTCGGCTCGTGATTCAAAACGTTCTGCTTCATTTCGGCCTTTTCTGCTTCCCGCACATAAGGCGGATTCGAAACAATTATATCAATCTTTTCAGATAATTTTTCAATCTTAAAAATATCTTCCTGAAGGAATTTCACTTTCACTCCATTTGCAACAGAATTTTCCGATGCAATTTTCAAAGCGCTTTCGGATATATCCAGCGCAAAAATTTGAGAATTGGGCAGATTTTTTGCTAAAGAAATTGCGATACAGCCACTTCCCGTGCCTATATCCAAAATTTGGAGTTCTGAAAGTTCATACGTTTCTTTTAAAATCCAATCTACCAATTCTTCGGTTTCCGGGCGAGGAATCAAAACCGCGGGATCAACGTGAAAAGTCATTCCATAAAAATCACATTCACCAATAATATATTGAATGGGTTCGTGATTTTCCAAACGCACTAATGCGGTATCAAATTTTTCTTTTTGAAGTGGATTTATTTTCAGTGCGGGATCCAAGGCTATTTGCAATCGATTTAGTTTTAAGTATGCTTCGGCCAGCCAGTGAAAAAAAGTTTCCATTTCCGAACGCGGATATTCTTTTTCGAGTTTGTTTAAAAACTGTTTTTTATAGTCGAGCAAATTCATTTAATGCTTATTTTGATTTTTTGCATTTATAAAATTGAGACATCATTCAAAGTCCCGTGAAACCCTTCTTTTTTTCCTATTTTTGAAGCGTGAAGATACACGAAAAATACATGAGCCGCTGCTTGCAACTGGCCAAAAATGGATTGGGCACCACTTATCCGAATCCGATGGTTGGTTGCGTGATTGTTTTGAATGGAAAAATTATTGGTGAAGGCTGGCACCGCAAAGCGGGTGAAGCGCATGCGGAAGTGAACGCCATTAATTCGGTGAAAGACAAATCCATGCTGAAAAAAGCCACGCTGTACGTAAGTTTGGAACCTTGCAGTCATTATGGAAAAACTCCGCCCTGTAGTGAATTGATTGTTTCGAAAGACATAAAAAAAGTGGTGATCGGAACTGTGGATCCTTTTGCACAGGTTTGTGGCAAAGGAATTCAACAACTTATAGCTGCCGGAACCGATGTGCTAGTCGGTATTCTGGAAGAAGAATGTCGCTATTTGAATCGTCGATTTTTTACTTTTCACCAAAAGAAACGGCCTTTCATTATTTTAAAATGGGCACAAACTCATGACGGATTTATTGCGCCAAAAGTTCAAATTGATCGAAATCCGGTTTGGATAACGGGCAAATATTCCAAACAATTGGTCCATAAATGGCGGGCTGAAGAAACCGCAATTTTGGTCGGCACACGGACGGCGCTTTTAGATAATCCACGTTTGGATGTTAGACTTTGGGATGGTTCTCCGGAAAGGAATCCGGTGCGGATCGTGCTGGATAAAGATCTGAAAATTCCGAAGGATTCACATTTATTGGACGGCCGCACGAAAACAGTTGTTCTTTGTGAAAATATAGCAGAAAATCGCGGAAATTTGATGTACAAAAGAATGGATTTTGAAGAAAATGTACCGAAACAAATTTGTAAAATTCTCTATGAAAATGATTTACAATCCGTCATTATAGAAGGAGGTGCGTTGACATTGCAAGCTTTCATTGACGCCGATCTTTGGGACGAAGCGCGGGTTTTTCGTGGGGAAAAGATTTTTCGGGAAGGTATTCCCGCACCAAATTTTTCGGGAAAACCCTGCTTCAAAAAACAGATTGGGAACGACCAACTAAAAATTTATCGAAATGATTAAAACCTTATTGTTCGATTTTGGAGATGTTTTTCTGAACCTCGATAAACCAGCTACTTTGCGGCAATTGAAAAGTTTTGGGCATACTGATTTTTTCACCAAAGAACAAATAACACTTTTGGAAACCTATGAAAAAGGACAAATTTCAACTCCGGGTTTTGTTGAAAATTTGAAACGTTTTTGTCCAGGAATTCCCGAAATACAATTATTGGATGCGTGGAACTCGGTTTTGCTGGATTTCCCCCAGAATCGGTTTGACTTCATTCAAAAACTTTCTGAAGAAAATAAATATCAACTGATTCTTTTGAGCAATACCAATGAACTACATATAGATTGGGTTTCAAAAAATATCGCTTTTTTTGAAGCATTCAAAAATTGTTTCGATGCTTTTTATTTGTCGCACGAAATCAATTTTCGCAAACCAAATTATTCAATATTTGAATTTATTCTGCGAAAACACCAACTTTGCCCACAGGAAATTTTGTTTATCGACGATACAAAAGAGAATACCGATGCGGCAGAAAAGTTGGGTTTTCATACTTGGAACATTCATCCTGAAATTGAGGATGTGACCGATCTTTTTATTCAAAATAAATCCTTGTTTTAAAATGGAAGAGGAAGAACGGGATTTTTATTTCACGTTGTCTTCTTCCAGCGAGGAAGTGCTTTTCAAAGATCGTGGAAGTAAATTTATCGGAATTGCATTTCCCATAAAAACGGAAGAAGAAGCCAAAGAAAAGCTGGATTTATTAAGAAATAATGATCATAAAGCCGGTCATTTTTGTTATGCGTGGCGGCTTGGGGAAAATTACGAACATTATCGCACAAATGACGATGGTGAACCTTCGAATTCCGCTGGAGCTCCGATTTATGGACAAATACAATCATTCGATTTGACAAATGTATTGATAGTGGTTCGGCGTCATTTTGGCGGCACAAAATTGGGCATTGGCGGATTAATCAACGCTTACCGAACCACGGCAAAAATGGCGATGGAAAATGCTGTAATCGTTCGCAGAACAATCGATTGCACGTATCTAATAAGCTTCGATTATCCCGTTATTAATACGGTAATGCGGATAATCAAAGAACATAATTTAAATGTTGTGGATCAAATTTTGGAACTGGACTGCCGGATTTTCATTTCCGTCAGAAAAAAGGATAGCGCCAAAGTATTTTCATTGTTCGAAAATATTAAAGATGTAAAAATAGCACTACAGGAATGAAGATTCTTAGTTGACTTTTAGCAGTTCCACATCGAAAATCAGGGTGGCATTCGGCGGAATAATACCTCCGGCGCCTTGTGAACCATATCCCAAATTGGCGGGAATGACCAATCTGGCTTTGTCGCCTTCCCGCATTAGTGCAATACCTTCGTCCCAACCGGCAATCACATGTCCTTTGCCGAGCGGAAACTCAAGAGGTTGTTTTCGTTTGTATGAAGAGTCGAAAACCGTGCCGTCGGTAAGCATTCCTTTGTAATGAACAGAAACTTTCTTTCCTTTTTCGGCTTCTTTTCCAGAGCCTTTTTCTTCAAATTTATAACGAAGCCCTGAATCTGTTTTTTTAAAAACTTGTGAAATTTCACCTAATAATTCTTCTTGTTGGTTTTTGGCTGCGGCTTCGCGTTCAGCTTTTGCACCTGTAAATTGCCGAAAACTTTCTACAGCATTGAATTTTTCGGCTTTTTCGCCAATTCTTTCAATGCGCACACTTTCCAAAATGTCATCTTGCGAAATGGCATCGACCACTTCTTGACCTTCTACCACTTTTCCAAAAATAGTATGTTTTCCGTCCAACCAAGGGGTAGGGGTATGGGTGATGAAAAATTGACTTCCATTGGTTCCTGGACCAGCGTTGGCCATGGATAAAATTCCTGGGGAATCGTGTTTTAAATCGGGATGGATTTCATCTTCAAATTTATAATTCGGTCCACCAGCGCCCGTTCCTTTTGGATCGCCACCTTGGATCATGAAATTTGGGATTACCCGATGAAATTTGAGTCCGTTGTAATAAGGTTTTCCTTGTGGGATGACGCCATTTTCCAGTTTTCCTTCCGACAAGGCCACAAAATCACCGACTGTGCCAGGAGTTTTTTCAAATTCTAATTTTAGGACAATTTCTCCTTTTGTTGTTTGTAGATGTGCGTACAATCCGTTTTCCATCGTAATTTTCTTTGAGTTGCAAAGATATTCATTTTAACTCAAAACTCAGGACTAATTCGCTACTTCACTCAGGAATTTTATACGGTATAACCGAAGTTCATCGTAGTCATAATCGCCGTCGAATTCTTCCATTGCATCTTCGATTTTATCGGTTTTTGCTTCCAGAAAATATTCATGAACCTCTTCCTGTTGTTCTTCATCCAAAAGTTCGTCGATCCAATAGGAAATATTCAATTTGGTGCCGCTATTGACAATTGCTTCCATTTCTTTGATGAATTCCGGCATTTCCATTCCCTTAGCTTGTGCAATGTCCGTCAACGGCAGTTTTCTGTCCACATTCTGAATAATGTATAATTTTAAAGCACTATTTGCCCCCGTGGATTTTACAACTAGATCGTCTGGGCGCAAAATTTCATTTTCTTCAACATAGTTTTCAATAAGTTCAATAAAATCTTTTCCGAATTTCTTTGCTTTTCCTTCGCCGACACCGTGAATATTGCTCAATTCCGCCAAGGTCATCGGATATTTCAGGGCCATATCTTCTAAAGAGGGTTCTTGAAAAACGACAAACGGAGGAACATTTTTTCGTTTGGCGACCTGTTTCCGCAAAGCGAGTAACATTTTTAACAATTTCTCGTCAGTACTTCCGCCGCCGCCTTTTTGTTGAGTTATAATGGAACCATTACCTTCTTTACTGTACTCGTGATCCTCGGTCATCATAAAGGAATGAGGTGACTTCAGATAATCTTGCCCTTTTTCCGTGATTTTAACCACACCATAAGATTCGATATCTTTTCTCAAAAATCCAGCTACCAAAACTTGTCGAAGAAGAGCTGTCCAGAAAACATCTGGTTTGTAATTCCCTTTTTCAAAAAGTGGAAGTTCATCAGTTTTGTGTGATTTTATCAAAGCGTTCGATTTCCCGATCAAGGTATTCACCACGTTTTTGGATTTGTATAACTGGCTCGTTTGATCAATCGTTTTCATCAACAAAACCACCTCGCGTTCAGCTTCTATTTTCTTTTTCGGATTTTGAATATTATCATCCATATCAGCACCCAAGCCGGTTTCGGAATCGAATTCTTCCCCAAAATAATGTAGGATGAATTTTCTGCGGGAAATAGATGTTTCCGCATAAGCGACGACTTCTTGCAACAAAGCATGTCCGATTTCCTGTTCCGCCACAGGTTTTCCGCTCATGAATTTTTCCAGTTTTTCAATATCTTTATATGCATAGAATGCCAGACAATGACCTTCGCCTCCATCGCGGCCAGCTCGCCCGGTTTCTTGATAATAACTTTCAATGCTTTTTGGAATGTCGTGATGGATCACAAAACGAACATCTGGTTTGTCGATCCCCATTCCGAAGGCAATAGTGGCTACCACAACATCTACATCTTGTCGAAGAAATAAATCTTGGTGGCGGGCGCGGGTTTTGGCGTCCAAACCTGCATGGTACGGAACGGCTGAAATTCCGTTCACTTGAAGGGTTTGCGCCAGTTCTTCTACACGTTTTCGGCTAAGACAATAGATTATTCCGCTTTTGCCGGAATTTTGTTTCACAAAACGGATAATATCAGAATCTACGTTTGCCGTTTTTGGACGGATTTCGTAATATAAATTCGGTCGGTTGAAGGAAGCTTTGAAGGTATTTGCTTCTGGAATCCCCAGATTTTTCAAAATATCCTCTTGCACTTTTGGCGTAGCGGTGGCGGTCAATCCAATAATGGGAACATTTCCGCCGATGCGTTCAATGATTTTTCGCAAATTTCGATATTCCGGTCGAAAATCATGGCCCCATTCGCTGATGCAGTGCGCTTCATCAATGGCTAAAAAAGAAATCTCCTGATTTTTTAAAAAATCGACATTTTCTTCTTTTGTAAGTGATTCTGGCGCGACGTACAACAATTTTGTGATGCCGTCGGAAATATCCTGCTTCACTTGTCGTATTTCGGTTTTGTTCAAGGAAGAATTCAAAACGTGGGCAATCCCATGATGCGAAGAAATCCCGCGGAGCACGTCCACTTGGTTTTTCATAAGGGCGATCAATGGCGAAACGACGATGGCCGTTCCTTCTTTTATAAGTGCCGGAAGTTGATAGCATAATGATTTTCCGCCGCCGGTGGGCATTACCACAAACGTGTGATGGTCGGAGAGAATGCTTTTTATAACTTGTTCTTGAAGCCCTTTAAACTGACTGAACCCAAAATATTTCTTGAGTTGTTCGTGTAAATCGATTTCGGTCAAACTGATAATTTAATGTTACAAATTTAGTTACCTTTGTGGTCTTAAAGATACGTTTTTCTTTAGGATTTGCAACTTCTTAATTTTTTATTTAATGCTCCACGACAAAATTCTTGTTGTTGCCAAGGAAACCATTTCCAATGAGGCCGCTGCAATTGCCAATTTGGAAAACCTATTGAACGAAGAGTTTGCTCAAGCGGTGGAATGCATATATAACACCAAAGGTAGGGTAATTATTACAGGAATAGGCAAAAGTGCAATTATTGCCACAAAAATTGTCGCTACCCTTAATTCTACTGGAACACCTGCCGTTTTTATGCACGCTGCCGATGCTATTCATGGCGATTTGGGTACGATTTTGAAGGAAGACGTGGTGGTTTGTATTTCTAAAAGTGGCAACACCCCGGAAATAAAAGTGTTGGTGCCTTTCATAAAAGGTTT
The DNA here is from genome assembly GCA_041689995.1 of Flavobacteriaceae bacterium. Classification (GTDB taxonomy): domain Bacteria; phylum Bacteroidota; class Bacteroidia; order Flavobacteriales; family Flavobacteriaceae; genus DASSWG01. Next base: position 13,485 of record JBDNFD010000124.1, read on the forward strand.
CCACAATAAATTGATTGCCATAACGGGAAACAAAGATTCTTTTTTAGGGCAACATGCCGATTTCGTCTTGAATACTTTTGTTGAAAAAGAGGCCTGCCCGAACAATTTAGCTCCTACCACAAGCACCACTGCCCAATTGGTAATTGGTGATGCCGTGGCGGTTTGTTTGTTGCATATCCGGGGATTTTCCAGTAATGATTTCGCCAAGTATCATCCTGGGGGCGCTTTGGGAAAAAAACTCTATTTGCGTGTTGGCGATATTACTTCCGAGAATTTAAAGCCTCAGGTTTCTCCAGAAACCAATATAAAAGATGTGATCATAGAAATCACCGAAAAAATGTTGGGGGTTACTGCCGTTACAGAAAATGGGAAAATTGTTGGAATTATTACAGATGGTGATTTACGACGTATGCTTTCCAAAAACGATAATTTCATGAACTTGAAAGCCAAGGATATTATGTCGGCTTCACCAAAAACAATTACGAACAATGCCATGGCCGTCGAAGCTATGGATATTATGGAAAACAGCGGGATTTCACAATTGCTTGCCGAGAAAAACGGAAAATACTGTGGAGTGATTCATCTTCACAATCTTATTAAAGAAGGAATTATTTAAGATGGTCAAAAAATTAAAAGACTTCGAACACATGTCATTTCTGGATCATCTTGAAGATTTAAGATGGCATTTGATTCGAGCCACTTTGGCTGTTGTTATCCTGGCTATTATCGCTTTTTTGGCAAAAGGGTTTATTTTTGACGTACTACTTTTCGGTCCTTCACAACCCGATTTTATTTCGTACGATATAATGTGTCGGCTCGCCACGTCTTTCGGAATGGACCAGAGTTTGTGCTTCTCGGAAATGGCTTATGGTATTCAGAGCCGGACAATGGGCGGACAGTTCAACGCTCATGTATGGACCGCATTTACCGCGGGATTTATAGTGGCTTTTCCCTATATATTATATGAATTTTGGCGCTTTATTTCTCCAGGAATGAAACCCAGCGAACGCAAAAATTCAAAAGGTTTTATTGCGGCCGCGTCCGTTTTGTTCTTTGTGGGTGTTTTGTTTGGCTATTATGTGGTAACACCACTTTCTTTGAATTTCTTGGGGAATTATCGAGTTAGTGATTTGGTTGTGAACGAATTTGATCTGGCAAGTTATATCGGCTTGGTCCGGTCCACTGTTTTGGCCAGTGGTTTGGCTTTTGAACTGCCAATTATCATCTTTTTAATGACCAAGGCCGATTTGGTTTCGCCACAAGATTTAAGGAACAACCGAAAAATTTCTTCTTTGGTCGTCCTTATCCTTGCGGCAATTATTACACCACCCGATGTGGTAAGTTTAATTATTGTAGCAATACCATTGTTGGCTTTATATGAAGTGAGTATCTTGATCTCGAAATTTGCCAGAAGGAGAGAAGATAGAAAAAAGGAAACTGTTGAATAATCTGCCTGAATTCAATTGTTTCCAATAACAATAAATGAAAATCCTGAAAGGATTTTGAGGCTAAGTATAACAAAAATAGGATCAATATGCAGCTGCGAGCAGAAAATTTGATGAAATCCTATAAAGGAAGGGAAGTTGTCAAACAAATTTCCGTGAAATTGGAACAGGGGGAAATTGTGGGTTTGTTAGGCCCGAACGGTGCGGGGAAAACCACTTCTTTTTATATGATCGTAGGTTTAATAAAACCAAATCGAGGAAATATTTTCCTGGATGATTTGAATATCACCAAATTCCCTATGTATAAACGCGCACAACGCGGAATAGGATATTTGGCACAGGAGGCTTCAATTTTTAGAAAACTGAACATTGAAGAAAATATTTTGAGCGTTTTGGAACTCACCAATCTTTCCAAAAAAGAACGTCATTTGAAAATGGAAAGCCTCATCGATGAATTTGGACTTCAGCATATTCGAAAAAACAGAGGCGACCTTTTATCTGGTGGCGAACGTAGAAGAACTGAAATTGCCCGAGCTTTGGCCACAGATCCGAAATTTATTCTGTTGGATGAACCTTTTGCAGGTGTAGATCCAATTGCGGTTGAAGATATTCAGCGGATTGTCGCCCAATTGAAAGATAAAAACATCGGTATTCTAATCACGGACCACAATGTTCAGGAAACTTTAGCGATCACCGATCGTACCTATTTAATGTTTGAAGGAAGTATTCTAAAACACGGCAGTCCAGAAGAACTTGCCGAAGACGAAATGGTTCGAAAAGTTTATTTGGGCCAAAACTTTGAATTAAGAAAGAAAAAACTTTTTAGTTGAAATTTTTCATTCGGAACTAAATTTTTCATTTGCTCCATTCGTTAAAATTATAGCGTCCAATGAAATTTTGATTTTTAAAGGCAGGTGGTTTAAGACATACAATTTTAAACTTCTGACTGTTGGTGTTTTAGCACAATATCTTTGTCTTTTCGAGCGCTGGCCCGACCAATCTTTCTGGCGACCAGTCGAGAACTATTGGTCTATACTAATTAGGTTTCGATTGCGCTCAACCGGACATTTGCCGGATTGATCAATATTGTAACAGGAAGCTGTTTTACTGACCTCTATTAATTTTTTACCCAAAAAGAACTGCCATATTCAAAATTAAATTTGTGGTATGGTTTCAGGAAATCGGTTATTTTTGGAACAGAAGACTTTTTCCGTCTTCAATGACGAATCCCGCCTACTTTCGGAGATCATTTAACCAATTATGGCGCAAAAACTACCAAAAAAGCGAATTTTTCAGTAATTTTGCACTTTGAAAATAAAATCCCATCCGTTTATAGACGGATTATGTATATGGCAAAATTTGAACTAAAATTGCCCAAAATGGGCGAAAGCGTTGCGGAAGGAACGATCACCAATTGGTTAAAAGAGGTCGGTGATAAAATTGAAGCCGATGAAGCGGTTTTGGAAATCGCCACCGACAAAGTGGACACCGAAGTCCCCAGCGAAGTCGATGGCATATTGATTGAAAAATTATTTGCGGTTGATGATGTGGTTGCTGTCGGTCAAGCCATTGCGATCATTGAAACGGAAGGGGAATCTTACGAAAACGGGAAAAAGGAAGAAAAACAGCTAATCGGCGCCTCTCAAGTCGTGACGACAGAATCTAATGTGGAAGCCGTTGAAAAATCTATTTCGGATGCAAAAGCCACGGCCGCACCCACTGATTTTTCATCTTCTGAACGTTTTTATTCGCCATTGGTAAAAAATATGGCCAAAGAAGAAAATATTGATCTAACAGAATTGGAAAGTATTCCCGGTACGGGAAAAGACGGTCGAGTCACGAAAAACGACATGTTGGCCTATCTTAAAAATAGAGGTGCTAAACCAGCCCAAAACTTTTCTGAAACAGAGAATATTCCAAATACTGAAAAAAGTAAACCTGCGACAGTGCCCGTAAGTTTGCAAGCCGGCGATGAAATCATGGAAATGTCACGAATGGGTAAATTGATCGCCCATCATATGGTAAACAGTGTTCAAACTTCGGCCCACGTGCAATCCTTTATAGAAGTGGACGTGACCAATATTTGGAACTGGCGCAATAGGGTGAAAAACCAATACGAAAAACGCGAAGGGGAGAAACTTACCTTCACACCGATTTTTATGGAAGCGGTGGCCAAAACAATCAAAGATTTCCCAATGATCAATATTGCGGTGGACGGGGATAAAATCATAAAAAGAAAAAATATCAATTTGGGAATGGCTGCTGCTTTGGCGGATGGAAATCTAATCGTTCCCGTGATTAAAAATGCCGATCAACTGAATTTGGTGGGAATGTCAAAAGCGGTGAATGACTTGGCAAGCCGTGCCAGAAACGGAAAATTGAAGCCGGACGACACCCAGGGCGGAACCTACACTGTGACCAATGTCGGGACTTTTGGAAGTATTATGGGCACCCCAATCATCAATCAACCACAAGTTGCGATTTTAGCATTGGGAGCCATTCGAAAAGTGCCAGCAGTCGTGGAAACTTCCGAGGGCGATTTCATCGGCATTCGTTACAAAATGTTTTTATCGCACAGTTATGATCACCGTGTCGTAAATGGTGCTTTGGGCGGACAGTTTGTGCAGCGCGTAAAAGATTATTTGGAAAGCTTCGATGTGGACAGGACATTTTGATGAAATTGGAACCCTAGTTAGGAATTAAAATAAAATTTATGGAATTAAAACTCACCAGGCCCATCTGTTTTTTTGATCTGGAAACCACAGGAATAAATATTGCCAAAGATCGAATTGTTGAAATCGCCATTTTAAAGGTTTTTCCAAATGGGAACAAAGAAAGTCATACCTGGCGCGTGAATCCAGAAATGATTATTCCTGATGAAGTGATCAAAATCCATGGAATTCGCAATGAAGATATTCAGAACGAACCTACTTTTAAAGAGCTTTCAAACAGGATTTATCAATTTATAAAAGGATGTGATTTGGCGGGTTATAACAGCAATCGGTTTGACATACCACTTCTGGCCGAAGAATTTTTACGGGCCGAAATTGATTTCGATATCAAAAGCGTCATGGCGATCGATGTGCAAACGATTTTTCATAAAATGGAAAAGCGAACCTTGGAAGCGGCCTATAAATTTTATTGCAACGAAGATCTCATCGGTGCTCACGGTGCTGAAGCCGATACGAATGCGACCTATGAAGTTTTGAAATCGCAGTTGGATAAATATCCGGAACTCGAAAACGACACAAAAAAATTGGCCGAATTCAGTGCACAAAAAAAATTGGCCGATTTTGCCGGATTTATTTCTTACGACAAAAAAGGCATGGAGGTTTTTGCTTTCGGAAAACACAAAGGAAAATTAGTGGAAATGGTTTTGGATTCGGAGCCTGGTTATCTCGGATGGGTACTGAACGCCGACTTTCCTCTTTACACGAAAAAAGTTCTTACTGCTGTAAAAATGCGCAAATTGCAGGAAAAATTGAATTAGCGTTGTGATTTTTTAAATAATCGTATAAGGTATGAAAATAATTTGTGTCGGTCGAAATTATACGGAACATATTGAAGAATTACAAAATGAAAAACCTAAGGAACCCGTTCTTTTCCTGAAGCCGGACACTTCAATTTTACTGAAGAAACAGCCCTTTTTTATTCCAGATTTTTCAGATGAAATTCACTATGAAGTAGAAGTTTTGGTGAAAATAAAAAAAGTGGGCAAGCACATTCAAAAAGAATTTGCCCATAAATATTATGATGAAATCGGTTTGGGAATTGATTTTACCGCACGAGACCTTCAATCTAAATTAAAAGCCAATGGACTTCCTTGGGAAAAGGCCAAAGCTTTTGATGGAGCTGCGGTTATCGGCGAAAAATGGTTTGAAAAATCAACCTTTTCCGACCTTAATAATCTTGGTTTCAGCTTGCAGAAAAACAAAATAGAGGTTCAATCGGGGAACACTTCAATGATGCTTTGGAAAATAGACGAATTAATTGTGTATATTTCGGCTTATTTCACATTAAAAATTGGTGATATTGTTTTTACAGGAACCCCAGCAGGTGTTGGAAAAGTAGAAAAAAATGATGTCCTCGAAGGATTTTTGGAAAACCACCCCATTTTTAAAATCAACATAAAATAGCGATGAGTATATATAATATGAGCATGATCGAGAAAACAACCTCGGGCGATAAAGAATTTATGGAATTGTTAGCGAAAACTTTTGTCGAAGAGGTTCCGCTTGATGTCCAAGCAATGAACGAAGCCATTGAAAACGAAAATGCACCATTAGCGTACCAAATTGTGCACAAAATGAAACCCAACTTGCAAATGTTCGGGTTGCAACTTTCCCTGGAAATTGAAAAATTGGAATCTTGGGCGCAGCAGAGATCTAATAAAACAGAGATATTGCCCTACGCTAGAAAAATATCAGAAACTGTTTCTCAGGCTGTCGAAGACCTTAAATCTGATTTTGATTTATAGATGAACGTAGAAATTATTACCATTGGCGATGAAATTCTCATTGGGCAAATCATTGACACCAATTCCGCGTTCATTTCCCAAGAGCTTAATAAGATAGGAGTAGAAGTACGCCAAATCACTTCGGTCCAAGATGAACGGGTACACATTCTCCATTCCTTGAAAGAGGCCTCCAAACAGTCGGAAATCATAATTCTTACCGGTGGACTGGGTCCAACGAAAGATGACATTACCAAAAAATGTCTCTGCCAATATTTTGACGATGAGCTTGTTTTAAATGAAGAAGCTTTGCAAAATGTGGAACTTATTTTTGAGGCCTACGGAAAAGGACCTATTTCCAAATTAAATAGAGATCAAGCAATGTTGCCTTCAAAAGCAACGGTTTTGCCAAATCCTTTTGGGACTGCGAGCGGAATGTGGTTTGAAGAAAACGGAACTGTTGTGATTTCTCTTCCTGGTGTACCTTTTGAAATGAAGGAATTGATGAAAAGTGAGGTGCTCCCGAAGTTGCAAACCCGTTTCAATCGACCGTTTATCTTGCATAAAACGCTCGTGGTTTATGATATCGGAGAAAGTGCGCTTGCGGAAAAAATTGTCGATTGGGAAAATAACTTGCCGTCTTTTCTTAAGCTGGCATATCTTCCCGGATTAGGTTTTGTCCGTTTGCGACTGAGTGCCCGCGGAAAAAACCGGGAATTTCTCGAAAAAGGCATTGAAGAACAAGTTCTGGGATTGCATGAATTGGTTGGGAAACATATAAAAGGGTATGATGATGGTGATTCTTTGGAAGTTCAGATCGCCAAATTGTTGCTGGTCAAAGGAAAAACCTTGGCAACGGCCGAGAGCTGTACAGGTGGAAAAATCGGTGCGTGTTTCGCAAAAAACCCTGGTGCTTCCTTGGTATATAAAGGAAGTGTAAGCAGTTATGCCACCGAATCCAAAATTGGAATTTTAGAAGTTTCCAAAGAATTGATCGAGAAACATACAGTTGTCAGCGTTGAAGTAGCGAAAGCAATGGCCGAAAATGTTCGCAAATTGTTCAAGTCCGATTATGCGATATCGACCACCGGAAATGCGGGTCCCACGAAAGGCGACAGTGATGCACCAATTGGAACCGTTTGTATTGGTTTGGCAACACCTCATGGCACAAAGGGCTTTAATTTTATGTTTGGAAATCATCGCGAAAAAATTATGGGAAAAGCCGTGACCAAATCCCTTGAAATTTTATTGGAAGAATTGCAATGAAAAAATTTCAAATAAGGTTTGAAAGTTATCTAAAATAGCGTAAATTTGCAGCCTGTTTTGAAATAACGAAAAGCGTATAAAGATGTCAAGAGTTTGTGAGCTTACAGGAAAGAAAGCAATGGTCGGAAACAATGTTTCCCATGCTATGAACAAAACGAAACGTAAATTCAAGGCCAACTTGGTGAAAAAACGTTTTTTCATTCCCGAAGAGGATAAATGGATCACCTTGAAAGTATCCACTTCCGCATTGAAAAATATCAATAAAAAGGGAATCTCTGCCGTTATTAAAGAAGCAAGGGCAAATGGATTTTTGACTAAATAATCCCTTTTAAAAACGATTAATACACCGAAAAATGGCAAAAAGAGGAAATAGAGTTCAGGTAATATTGGAATGCACCGAACACAAAGAGACCAGAAAACCTGGAACTTCGAGGTATATTACCACTAAGAACAAAAAAAACACCCCAGATCGGTTGGAGTTGAAAAAATTCAACCCTATCTTGAGAAAGATGACCGTTCATAAAGAGATAAAATAATTTAAGTTATGGCAAAGAAATCGGTAGCAACCCTTCAAACGGGATCAAAAAGGCTTACGAAAGCAATTAAAATGGTGAAATCGCCAAAAACTGGCGCATATTCTTTTGTGGAAGCTGTGATGGTACCAGAAGACGTTGATGACTTCCTCAAAAAATAAAAGCCACACACCCGAATTTATGGCCATCTCGATTTTTTTCGGGATGGCTTTTTGATTTTTAGTGGTATATTTGTGAAACAAGGAACAGGGATTATTTTCCCTTTTTTTATTTCCGATCGACCGGAGTTAAAAAAGAAAATTATGAGCTTTTTAAAAAAAATATTTTCCAAAGAGAAAAAGGAAAAGCTGGATGAAGGCTTGGAGAAATCCAAGTCCAGTTTTCTTGGTAAATTGAGCAAAGCCGTGGCCGGAAAGTCCAAGGTGGATGACGAGGTGCTCGATGATTTGGAGAACGTACTGGTTTCAAGTGATGTAGGCGTAACCACAACAATAAAAATTATTGACAGGATAGAAGCCCGTGCGGCGAAGGATAAATATTTGGGAACAGATGAACTCAACCTTATTCTCCGTGAAGAAATTGTAGGTTTATTGAGCGACAACGAACATAGCCTAAAAGAGAATTTTGAGCTTCCAGAATCTAAAAACCCCTATGTTATAATGGTTGTTGGCGTGAACGGTGTGGGAAAAACCACCACCATTGGCAAGCTGGCCTATCAGTTCAAAAATCATGGGAAAAAAGTGATACTTGGCGCCGGCGATACATTTCGCGCAGCCGCAATCGATCAACTTCAAATTTGGGCTAACCGCGTGGGTGTTCCCATGGTGAAACAAAGTATGGGAAGCGATCCTGCCTCAGTAGCTTACGATACTTTGCAAAGTGCCGTGAAACAAAATGCTGATGTGGTCATCATCGATACCGCTGGTCGTTTGCACAATAAAGTTAATCTAATGAACGAACTATCCAAAATCAAAAAAGTAATGCAAAAAGTCGTTCCCGATGCGCCGCATGAAGTTTTGTTGGTTTTGGACGGTTCCACCGGGCAAAATGCTTTTGAACAAGCGAAACAATTCACCGCTGCCACAGAAGTAACTTCCCTGGCGGTCACAAAATTAGATGGCACGGCAAAAGGGGGAGTGGTGATCGGTATTAGTGATCAATTTAAAATTCCAGTAAAATATATTGGAGTGGGTGAAAAAATTGACGACCTGCAGGTTTTTAATAAATTCGAATTTGTGGATTCATTTTTCAAATAGAAAAATCCATTTTTGAAACCAAACCTGTGGCTATTTCTTGGATGGAAACAAGCCCAAATCAGAAATCTACAATCAAAATTCCCATGTCCGCACCTTTCACTTCTGAACATAACCGGATTATATTCTCCAAAATTATCGTGATTTATACGGGTTTTTATGTTCTTATGAAAATAGTCGTAATTTTTAAAGGAGCTTGGATGGATTCAAATTTACTTCTATGTATTCCTTTTGTCGGGTTGGGAATTTGGGGCGGATTCTTGCTAAAGCGGAGTTCCACAAATTGGTGGTTTGTGATTATAGCCGTGATTTTTATTTCCGCCATTCGATATTTTGAAATCGAATTGCTGAAATTTTTGCACACGCCCTGAGTAATTTGGTTATATGATATGAAAATAAGTTTAGAACCATAAATTACCCAAATCACCAGTATTTAAATGGCAATCTGGGTTATAAATATGATTTTCAGGTATTCGAAATTTTTAAGAAATTAATTCTTAAACCTGAATTTTATCCTTTTTCTATTGCAAGTCAGTTTACTTCAAAACTGATTTTTGCGTTCACGCGATACTGTGAAATGGAATTTCCACTAACGGTGGCAGTTTGTTCTTTAATGTAAACGGAACGAATATTTTTGACAGTTTGCGATGCATGTTCCACAGCTTTTTTTGCGGCATCTTCCCAACTTTTGTCGGAACTTGCCATAATTTCGATTACTTTGATTACTGACATAATTATTTAATTTTTATAGGTTTGAAGTTCTAAAGTATGAAAATCATAGGACTATTTCTATAATGTCATGTTAAACCTTTCGTATTTTAATCTTTCATCATTTTTGTTTGGAGAGTTTTGTACTTTTCAGCTTTAAAAATTTATTCCATGAAAAAATTATCCGTTTTGCCGCTCGTAGCAATCTTCGCATTTTCCGCTTCTTGTGGAAATAAAAATGAAAATCAAGAAAAAAAATCTGATAAAAATTCTTCTTGGTCTTCTGAAAATCCGTTTTATGTTGCTAGCACCTTGCCTTTGGAAGCCCCGGATTTCGATAAAATTAGAAATAAGGATTTTGAGCCAGCGATGGAGCAGGGAATGAAAGAGCAGCTAATCCAAATTGAAAAAATTGCCGATAATCCCGAAGCACCCACTTTTGAAAATACCTTGGTGGCCATGGAAAAAAGTGGTCAGTTGCTGAATCGGGTTACAAATGTATTCTATCTTCTTACTGGCGCGAATACAAATCCAGAACTACAGGAATTACAGGAGAAAATGGCCCCGAAAATGGCCGCCCATCACGATGCTATTTATCTGAACCCGAAATTGTTTGAACGTATCAAAACAATTTATAATCAACGTGGATTATCGGATTTAGATTCGGAATCCTTTCATTTGGTGGAATATATGTACCAACAGTTTGTGTTGGCAGGAGCGAACCTTTCCGAAGAGGAGAAAACGAAATTGAAAGATTTGAACAAAGAAGAAGCTTCACTTTCTGCCAAATTCAACAACCAGTTATTAGCGGCTGCAAAAGCTGGGGCATTAATTGTAATTGACACAACTGAATTGGCCGGACTTTCGGAAGGTGAGTTGGAGTCGGCAAAACAAACAGGGAAAGCAGACGAAGAAAAAGATACTTGGGTAATTCCTTTGCAAAATACGACCCAACAACCAGCGTTGCAAAATTTGACAAATCGCGCGACGCGCCAAAAACTTTTCGAAGCCTCTTGGACCAGGGCTGAAAAAGGAGATGCGAACGATACGCGAAAAACTATTGCCAGAATTGCGGAAATCCGTGCTCAACAGGCAAAAATTATGGGTTATCCAAATTTTGCAGCTTGGAACCTCCAAGATCAAATGGCAAAAACGCCCGAATCGGTAGAAACGTTTTTGAATAAATTAGTTGGTCCGGCCGTTGCCAAAGCTAAAAAAGAAGCCACAGACATTCAAAAGTTGATCGACCAACAACAAGACGGTTTTCAATTGGAACCTTGGGATTGGAATTTTTATGCGGAACAAGTAAGAAAAGTTAGGTATGATTTAGATGAAAATGCTATCAAACCTTATTTTGAACTGAATAATGTGTTGGAAAATGGAGTGTTTTTTGCCGCAAATCAGCTGTACGGAATTACTTTTAAAGAACGAACGGATTTGCCTGTATATCAGGAAGATGTTCGTGTTTTTGATGTCATCGACAAAGATGGTTCGCAACTCGGTTTGTTTTACTGCGATTATTTCAAAAGGGAAAATAAGCAGGGCGGAGCTTGGATGTCAAACATGGTGGGTCAGTCCAATTTATTGGGAACCAAACCAGTAATTTATAATGTGGGCAATTTCACCAAACCTGCAGAAGGACAGCCAGCATTATTGACATTTGATGACGTTATTACAATGTTCCATGAATTTGGACATGCATTACACGGATTGTTTGCCAGTCAGAAATATCCAAGTCTTTCTGGAACCAATACACCGCGTGATTTTGTGGAATTCCCTTCACAATTTAACGAACATTGGGCGCTTGAGCCAAGGGTGCTAAAAAATTATGCGGTTCATTACGAAACCGGAGAACCCATGCCGCAAAGTTTGGTGGATAAAATCAAGAAAGCATCCACGTTCAATCAGGGATATGCATTGACCGAACTGCTCGCAGCTGCAGAACTTGATATGCAATGGCACACGATCTCCGCCACAGATACCATAAAAAATGTGGACGATTTTGAAGCCGAAGCCCTTCGGAAAACCCATTTGAATTTTGCTTCGGTGCCACCGAGATACCGCTCCAGTTATTTCCTCCATATCTGGGGGAATGGCTACGCCGCTGGATATTATGCTTACATCTGGACCGAAATGTTGGACGACGATGCTTACTCATGGTTTGTGGAAAATGGCGGAATGACCCCTGAAAATGGACAGCGTTTCCGCGACATGATTTTGTCACGCGGAAATACCGAAGATTTCAATAAATTGTTCAAGGATTTTCGAGGGCATGCACCAGACATCACGCCCATGCTGAAAGATCGTGGATTGAAATAGTAGATTTTTTTAAGCTGGCAGAAAGATTTCTGTATTATTTGCCGATTTATGCTTTTAAATATCCTCTGGTCCGCAGGTCTTTTTGGATTTCCGCAACATCGTCTGGAATTTCCCCGGTAATCAACCAGTTTACATCGAGCCCATGATAAATTGCGGTTTGCATCAAAATCGGATTTTTACCAATGAGCATGCCCAATTCGCTCAAGTTTTCTTCGAATTCGATAAAGAGATCGGAGTGTAATTTTTTGATAAGGATCATTATTTTGAAAGCGCGTGTAACTATATAAACACCAAGTTTCCGATTCTTTACAGTTCCTGCTTTTTCAATATTCTTGTTGCCATTCTTTAAAATTTCCACCAACATTAAAAGGTTCAAATAGGCTTCCCCGAAATAGTCTTTGGTGATTTTTGAGTGTTCCGTTATTTCCCCGCTTAAATAGCGCATATTCATCATCAAATAGCCGGGGCTGTAAAAATAATTTGTAATCTCTTTGGTCCTCTCCAAAACCCGCTGTTCCATAATTTTTCGATGATCATCCACAGAGGATTCATCAATTAGTTCAAAAGTCAATCGGTTGACAAGGTTAAGGTCTTTTTTCAATAAACGGAACAAAAGTCTGTCCTTTTCTTTTTCCGGCAAATTAGAAATTGCTTCTTTGAATTCTTTCGTGAATTTCATGGTCATTGTTTTTAACTGAGTGTATTTTCGATATCTTGAAATTTATTTTCTGCGAATTGTTCGTAAAATATGCTCCAAACCGTTTACTTTCAACTCAAGTACTTGTGCCATTTGCTTTCCCAGTTTATTTTCTGGAAAGCCTTTCTGCCGATACCAAATCAAGTAATATTCGGGGATTTCCGAGAGATAATATCCTTTATATTTTCCAAAGTGCATTTTGGAATTTGCCAGTTCTATCAACTCCTTTTTGTCAGGTTCCATCATTATGCAAATATCTAAAAGAAAATCGTCAAAAAGTGAAAATCAATTTGCTGCTGAAAAATATTGCTGTAAATTAAGAACTTCCGTACTTTTGCAAGCCTAAGAACTTGTAGAAAAACCCGATCATGAATTTACACGAATATCAAGGAAAAGAAATATTGAAAGGTTTTGGTGTAAAAATCCAAAATGGAATTGTCGTCACAACCCCCGAAGAAGCTGTCGAAGCCGCCAAAAGGTTGACGGAAGAAACGGGAACTGGTTGGCATGTGATAAAGGCGCAAGTGCACGCTGGCGGCCGCGGAAAAGGTGGTGGTGTGAAACTTGCCAAAAACCTGCAAGAAGTTGAGAAGATTGCCGGTGAAATTATCGGTATGAATTTGGTAACGCCACAAACCACCAAAGAAGGAAAGAAAGTGCACCAGGTTTTGGTCGCGGAAGATGTTTATTATCCAGGCGACAACGAACCTGAAGAATATTATATGTCGGTTTTGCTGAACCGTGCGACCGGAAGAAATATGATCATGTATTCCACGGAAGGCGGAATGGACATCGAAACCGTTGCTGAAAAAACGCCACATTTGATTTTTACTGAAGAAATTGATCCAGGCGTGGGAATTATGCCTTTTCAAGCCAGGAAAATTGCTTTTAATTTAGGTTTGAGCGGCACAGCTTTTAAAGAAATGACCAAGTTTGTAACTTCGCTTTATACCGCTTATCAAAAATCAGATGCTTCTTTATTTGAAATCAACCCGGTTTTGAAAACCAGCGACGATAAAATTATGGCGGTGGATGCAAAAGTGACTTTGGATGACAATGCACTTTTCCGTCATAAGGATTACGAAGCAATGCGTGACATACGGGAAGAAAACGCCACGGAAGTTGAAGCCAGAAATGTAGGATTGAGTTATGTGGATTTGGACGGAAACGTGGGCTGTATGGTTAACGGTGCCGGACTTGCAATGGCAACAATGGACCTTATCAAACAAGCCGGTGGCGAGCCAGCCAACTTTTTGGATGTAGGTGGAACTGCCGATGCAAAACGCGTGGAAGAAGCCTTTCGTTTGATTTTGAAAGATGAAAATGTAAAAGCGATTTTAATCAATATTTTTGGTGGAATCGTTCGTTGCGATCGCGTGGCGCAAGGCGTTGTCGAAGCTTACAAAAATATGGGGAATATCAATATTCCGATTATCGTTCGTTTGCAGGGCACTAACGCTGATATTGCAAAAGAATTGATCGATAACAGCGGTTTGAATGTGGAAAGCGCGGTCGAATTCCAAGAAGCTGCTGATAAAGTGCAGAAGGTATTGGCGAAATAATTTCGATATAATTATATGTAAAACCCTACAGATTCTTGAAATTTGTTGGTTTTTTCTTTGGGATAAAACGACGTTAATAAGGGTTAGCGGCCTCGAATGAACCATTCAATATGATTTCTTCCATAACAAAATTTTTAGAGAACTGGGTAATCCATTTTTTCGGTTGAAGTCAATTGTTTGACCAGTTGAGTTTTCCAATTTGCTTTATGGTAAACGATTCTATTTTGGATTATGTAGCTCGTTTATGTATAATTTTCCGAGAAAATAAAATAACCGTGAGCGACTGTAAAACTGCTACTGCCGACTGACTACTTTTTCGGTCCACGTAAATGAATGACCAATCCGTTTAAAAAATTTCGTAAAAATTGATCGCCACATTCCATATATTTCGGATGATCTTCGTTTCGAAAAATGGCTCCCAATTCGCTCTTGGTCACTTTGAAATCTACCAAAGCACAAATTTCTACAATATCATCATCCCGAAGTTTTAGGGCAACGCGCAATTTCTTAAATATATCATTGTTGGATAAAGCCATAATTTCAACTTTTAAAGTATAGTGCAAAAATAGCCTTTTTAAATTTTTTAAAAATGATACGGAATTTGAAAAATTGATTAAGGATTAGTGCTTCCAATTATCTGACTTCCTCTTCCTTTTAGGAACAATTTTAGATAAACGCCTCCTTCTTTTAGTATCTTTGAAATTGTTTTAGAACCTAAAGAAATTTTGAACCTATGCTTCCTTCCAGAAAGAGTGAAATTTTGAACGCCTGTAACAAAATGTGCGAAAACACCATGATGGAGACTTTGGAAATAGAATTTACCGATGCGGGTGATGATTATTTGGTGGCCAGAATGCCGGTCACGCCAAAAGTTCACCAACCGGATGGAGTTTTACATGGCGGCGCAAGTGTTGCTTTGGCGGAAAGCGTGGGCAGTGCGGCAAGTTTTCTCTTTTTGGATGGCGAGAATTATTACATCCGTGGAATTGAGATTTCAGCAAACCATGTCAGAAGTGTCCGCGAAGGTTTTGTCTATGCAAATGCCAAGGTATTGCACAAAGGACGCACCATTCAGTTATGGGATATTAAGATCCGTGACGAAAATAAAAACTTGATTTCGGCGATAAAATTAACAACCATTGCCTTGTCAAAAAACAAATGATATGCTGGTACTCCTTCAAAAAATGGCGCTTCACTTTCAACAAGAAATTCCCTTTGTTGCATATAGAAAGCCGGGTGAAAAAAATGTAAAGGCGTTAATCCAAAATACCGACGATGTCTTTACAACCATTGATTTTACTAAAAAGGGTTTTGTTTTTGCCCCTTTTTCTTCCAAAAATCCCGCATTATTGATTCCATTGGACGAATCAGAATCTATGGAAACGCTTTTCGAACCAAAAATATTGGAAGGGAATTTTCTGAAGCAGGACGGGCAAACGCGGCAAGAAGAAAAAAAATATCATTTAATCTTAGTTAAAAAAGGGATTGAAACCATCGAAGCTGGAAAAATACAAAAAGTGGTTCTGGCAAGGCAGCATTCGGTGGAATTCCCAGAACACGATCCGTGGTTGATCTTTCAACGCTTATTGGAAAATTATCCATCAGCGTTTGTCTATGCTTGGTTTCATCCGATTTCTGGATTATGGATGGGTGCAACGCCAGAAAGTTTATTGCATATTGAATCGAATCATTTGACCACCATGTCTTTGGCCGGAACGCAAAAAAACATTGACGGAAATGAGGTGGTTTGGAGTGAAAAAGAGAAAGTGGAACAAGCTTTTGTCACAGATTTCATTGTTCAGCAACTGAAGCCAAATCTTGAAAACATGAACGTTTCGGAAGTGGAAACCAGTGCCGCCGGAGATTTGTGGCATTTAAAAACAAATATTTCTGGAGAATTGAAAAATGGTGAATTAAAAAAAATCCTCGATGCATTACATCCAACTCCGGCTGTTTGCGGAATTCCGAGGGATATTGCAAGAAATTTCATCTTGAAAAATGAAGGTTTCGACCGTGAATTTTACACAGGGCTTTTGGGCGAAGTTAATATGGATAAAAAAATAGAACGTTCCACAAATAATCGAAATCCAGAGAACAAAGCATATATAGCCTTAAAACCCATCACCGATTTATATGTGAATCTGCGATGTATGAAATTCGAAAAAGATATGGTCCATATTTTTGCTGGAGGTGGAATCACCAAAGAAAGCGATCTGGAAAGTGAATGGGAGGAAACCGTCAATAAAATACAGACTATGGCGAAAGTGCTGTAAATAACATTATTTTTAGTTTTTGGATGCCTGTATTTTTGTAATTTTGTGGGAATATGAACAAGATTTATTCCACGATTCCCTTGGCGCAATGCATTGTTGAATTATGTGTTGCAAAAAGGATTTTCGATATTGTGATTTCTCCAGGATCTCGGAATGCACCACTTACGATTGGATTTGCAAACCATCCGAAAATCAATTCGTTTAGTATTGTCGATGAGCGTTCTGCTGCTTTTTTTGCATTGGGAATGGCGCAGCAGTTCCAAAAACCTGTTGTTTTGGTTTGCACTTCGGGTTCGGCTTTGTTAAATTATTATCCGGCGGTAGCGGAAGCTTTTTACAGCGATATTCCTTTGGTGGTGATTTCCGCCGATCGCCCGGAAAACTTAATCGATATTGGCGATGGTCAAACAATTCGTCAACCTAATGTTTTCAAAAACCATATTTTATACAGTGCGAATCTGAAAAGCAATCCGCAAGATTCCCCTTCTGAAAAAATTTCTTTTTTCAATGAGACTGAAATCAATAGAGCGCTGAACCTTGCGTTCGAGCGAAACGGCCCGGTTCATATTAACGCTCCTTTTGCGGAGCCGCTATATAAAAAAACAGATAAACTCGCAGTGTCAGTCGATAATATTCCGAGGCAAACTGAAAACAGAACAATCGTCCCATCCGAGGTAGAATCATTTTTGCAGAATTGGAACAATAGCGACCGCAAAATGATTCTCGTTGGCGTTAATTTCCCCAAAGAAATCGATGAGGAACATTTGGAGTATTTTGCGGAAGATCCTTCGGTGTTGGTTTTTACAGAAACCACTTCTAATTTACATCATGAAAATTTTTTTCCAAGCATTGATACCATTATTGCTCCGATTGAAACAGATGAGAATGCGGTTCATTATTTTAAAAAACTGCAACCGGAAGTATTGCTGACATTCGGAGGAATGGTGATTTCGAAAAAGGTGAAAGCTTTTTTGCGCAACTATCCTTCAAAATATCATTATCATATTGATTCGAAAAAAGCATGCGATACGTTTTTTTCTTTGACAAAACATTTCGAAATTGAGCCCAACGCATTTTTTGATAAAATTATCCCCGAAATAAATCATGGTTACGGGGATTATCGAAAATTTTGGGACGAAGTAAAGATATATAGAAAGAAAAAACGTTCGGAATATTTAGAGCAAATTCCTTATTCGGATTTTATGGTTTTCGACGAAATTTTCAAGAACTTTCCCGCCGGTCGAATGCTTCAAATTGGAAACAGTTCGGCGATCCGATATGCGCAATTATTCGATTTGAAAAAGACTATTTCTGTTTTTTGCAATCGCGGAACAAGCGGAATTGATGGTTCGGTTTCCACGGCAATTGGCGCCGCGGTCGCTTCCGAAAAGCCAACGGTTTTAGTGATTGGCGATTTGGGTTTTCTATATGACAGCAACGGATTATGGAACAATTATATTCCGGAAAATTTTAAAATTATTGTGGTGAACAATGGCGGTGGTGGGATTTTCAGAATTTTACCGGGGGATAATACCACGGATTATTTTGAAAAATTTTTTGAAACGGCACATCAATTGACTGCGGAACATCTTGCAAAAATGTATCATTTTGGTTATGAAAAAATTGAGCAAGAAGAAGAACTTTCCCCAAAACTGAAGACGTTTTTTTCAACCGAGACAAAGCAGATTTTGGAAATTTTTACGCCAAAAGAAATTAATCCCAACGTGTTGTTGAATTATTTTGATTATATTAGAAAGTGATGAATAACGAATAACCAATAACGAATAACCAATAACGAATAACCAATAACGAATAACCAATAACGAATAACCAATAACGAATAACGAATAACCAATAACGAATAACGAATAACCAATAACGAATAACGAATAACCAATAACGAATAACCAATAACGAATAACCAATAACGAATAACCAATAACGAATAACCAATAACGAATAACCAATAACGAATAACCAATAACGAATAACCAATAACGAATAACCAATAACGAATAACGAATAACGAATAACGAATAACCAATAACGAATAACGAATAACCAATAACGAATAACGAATAACCAATAACGAATAACGAATAACGAATAACGAATAACGAATAACCAATAACGAATAACCAATAACGAATAACGAATAACCAATAACCAATAACCAAATAACCAAATAATCAAATATGTTTGATATCGGAATTTACCATACATTAACCATTGACCGCGACACAGCGCCCGGACTTTTTTTGGAAGATGATGACGGGAACGAGGTGCTGCTTCCGAACAAATACAAACCCGAAAATTTTAATATTGGGGATCAAGTAGAAGTATTTGTTTATTTGGATCACGAAGAACGTCCCGTGGCGACAACTTTGAAACCTTATGTAAAGTTGGACGAATTTGGATACCTACGTTGCGTGGAAACCAATGATTTAGGAGCTTTTTTGGATTGGGGATTGGAAAAACACCTGTTCGTTCCGTTTATGGAGCAAGCTTACAAAATGAAACAAGGTGAGTGGTATTTGATATTTTGTTATTTGGATCTTGACACCAACCGGCTCGTGGCTTCCAGCAAGGTGAATTCTTTTTTAGATAACTCTGAAATTACGGTGGAACCTTTTGAAAAAGTGGATTTGATCGTGACCAACAAAACCGATTTGGGTTTTAACGTAATCGTCAATAAACTTCACCAAGGACTAATTTACAATGATGAGATTTTTCAGAAACTGCAGACAGGCGATCGGCTGACGGGAATTGTAAAAAAAATTCGACCCGATTCAAAAATAGATATTACGTTGCAGCGTCCAGGATATCGTGCCATTGA
This sequence comes from Flavobacteriaceae bacterium, assembly GCA_041689995.1. Classification (GTDB taxonomy): domain Bacteria; phylum Bacteroidota; class Bacteroidia; order Flavobacteriales; family Flavobacteriaceae; genus DASSWG01. The sequence continues at coordinate 32,830 of JBDNFD010000124.1, forward strand.
ACCGAACGCGCAACGAATCTTGACTGAACTGGAATTAAAGGGAGGTTTCTTGCCTTTGCACGACAAATCTTCACCCGAAGAAATTTACAATTCATTGGAGATGAGTAAAAAAAGTTTCAAAAAAGCAATAGGAACCCTTTATAAAAAGCGATTGGTGGAATTGAAAGAAGATGGGGTTTATCAATTATAATTCTGAATTGAGAATTAAGAATTCAGGATTTTACTTACGTTATTAAACAGTTTTCAGCCTTCTATTCTCTTTAGACGTTCAATGAATGCATCCACTTGTTTTTCTAAATAATGCCCATTGAATTGCATATAGTCGCCGTATTTGTTCAACACCATCACCCCAAAACATGATTTTTTTCGAACAAAGAAATTGTCTAAAAGGAAATCATATTTGTCGTCGAAATAAAAACTGTTATCCAATTTTTTTTCCACTCGTTCTCCGTTGGCCAAAACTTTAATATTTGTAGAATATAAGAGATTTGAGTTAATAATCAGAGTCCTGCTTCATCTTATTTTTAATTTTTGATATTCAGTAAGTCTTTTACGAAACCGATTTTATTTTTCGGAGAATTCATCACAGAATTTTTTAATTCTAAATTCGGATTCTGAATTCATTCCCCCGTTTTATCCACAATCGGCGGACTATCGGAATTGGTGGTTCCATTTCAAGTCGATCCATAAAGTGATAGGGTAGAGGCAGTTCATGCCGTTTGAAAATTAAACTTTTTCAGTTTCAGGGGGTTTCTATTAAAAATTTGTTCTGCCTCCCGCAAATCGAAAGTGGCCTGCATTCTGAGCCAAAATGACGCACTTCCCCCAAAAACTTTTTCGATCCGAATTGCCATTGTTGGGGATATAGCGGATTTTTCGTTTACTATTTTGGACAAAGTTGGACGGGCCACTCCAAGTAACTCGGCGGTTTTCCCTATTGTCAAATTGTTGAGCTTTATAATTTCCTCCAAAAGCAATTCTCCCGGATGTGTGTTGTGTGTGATTTCCCTTTTCATTTTTTATGATTTAAGGTTTTCCGAAGGTAATTTACTTCCATTGCCGTTTGTCCAATATAATTTTAGGTCTTGTGACGTATGGAGTTTATCCTCTTTTTAAACGTAATCCTTAGAGTTACACATTACAATTTAATAATCACCACAAAAACCTACTCTACCGGTTTATCCACAATCGGAGCGTGAGCTGCATTCGCAACTTTCCAAGCGGTATAAAAAATAAGTTTGGCTCTTTTTTCCAATAAATCATATTCGATTTTATCCGGCGTGTCGGTCGGTTGGTGATAATCTTCATGAACGCCGTTGAAGTAAAAGATCACGGGTATTCCGTGTTTGGCAAAATTATAATGATCGCTTCGGTAATAAAATCGGTTGGGATCATCTTTTTTGTTGAATTTGTAATCTAAATCCAAGTGGGAATATTCTTTATTTGCTTGCTCCGAAATTTCATGTAGTTCCGTGCTCAACATATTGCTTCCAATAAGGTACACATAATTGGGATTGTTTTCATGTTCGGCGTCTATTCTCCCGATCATGTCGATGTTGAAATCGGTTACGGTTTCATTCAAAGGAACGATAGGATTTTCGGTATAAAATTTAGAACCCAACAATCCTTTTTCTTCCCCGGTAAAATGAAGAAAAATGATGGAACGCTTTGGTCGGTAACCTTTTTCCACTGCCAGTTTAAACGCCTCGGCTATTTCCAAAATCGCCACGGTTCCTGAACCGTCATCGTCGGCGCCGTTATAAATATTTCCTTGTTCATCGGTTCCTTCGTGGTCGTAATGTGCAGAAATAACCACGTACTCGCGAGATTCCGTGTCATAATCCCTGCCTTTGATGAAGGCCACCACATTTTCAGTATCGCCAAAGCGGTCCTGAAAATAGCTGGACGGAATTTCCTGATAATAATTATTCTCACCAAGAAGCGCAGGAATTTGAAGACCCATATATTCGGTTTTCAAATAATTAGCGGCTTTCTTTTGGCCGGGTTTTCCGGTTTCCCGCCCCATAAAATCATCAGATGCAAACGTATAAAGATGTTCTTGTAATTCTGTTGCGGTAATGCTATTGCCAAACACTGTTGGATCTGCTTTGGAAAGATCTTTCTGGGTGGCACAACCTACAAATACCAAAAGGCAGAAGGAAATAATAAATCGGTTCATGATTTTTTTGAATTTAATAACGGATTGAATGGTGGCAATTTTTTAAAAATATCAAACTTTGGAGAATATTCATCTTTCCTGATCTTTGCACTTTTAAAACGGACAAGATATGATTTTATCCAGAAAGCATTTGCATAAAACCACTCAAAATTACCTTCGTAATTATTTTTGTCAATGGAAAAAAGGGTGTTATATTTGCACCCGCAACGGAGAAATGGCAGAGTGGTCGATTGCGGCAGTCTTGAAAACTGTTGAGGGTCACACCTCCGGGGGTTCGAATCCCTCTTTCTCCGCTTAAAGCCCCGAAAACCCAATGTTTACGGGGCTTTTCATTTTCGAGGGCATAATTAGGGTCATATTAATTCATATAAAAATTATTTTGCTTGAATTTTTTAAACCGATATATGTGGCCTCGCCGTCTCCTTTGTAAAAATATAATTCTGAATCGCCCATCTGTTTTTTTTCCTTTGTTTTTTCTAATCTAAACATTTTATTTAGAGCGTTGGCAAGACATACTCTTTTGCAATTTTGGCTTGAGCGGTGGCTGTAGCGATTGCAAATGTGTATGGCTTATGCGGTGGCTATTTTATTTACTCTTTCTTGTAATTCCGATATTCTGTCTGTTAATTTTTCAAATGTTAAATATTTTCCCTTAGTACATGACAAAAAATAAAAACTCAAAAAAAGCAAGGAATTATATGTTAAAAAATTAGAATAAGACATTGATTTTCAGTAAATTAGAAGAATAATCTGACTCATTTTTCTAATGGAGAAAACCAATGCCTGCCTCAAAAATACGGAATTAACTTCAATCCTAAATACCCATTTCAAAGGAAAAATCAATTTGGCCAGGGTCAAGCTCATTTCCTATTTCATCATTGCCCTTTGCAAGGTACAGACGGTGAATTTTGAAAAGCTTGCCAATGCCTTCGATGCCGGTCCCAAGAAAGAATCCTCCTTGCGACGGGTACAACGCTTCATTTCGGGATATTCCCTGGCACCCGATCTCATCGCACAGCTTGTTTTCAGCCTGTTGCCCCAAAAGGACAAACTGATTTTGAGCATCGACCGCACCAATTGGAAATTTGGCCAAGTGGACATCAATATTTTCATGCTCGGGGTGGTACATCAAGGTGTGGCTTTCCCCTTGTTGTTCACTATGCTTCCAAAGCGGGGCAATTCCAATAGCCAATCATCGGCGTGATACTGCATACGTAATCTTAAATTACTTGGCATTCCGTTGTTTGTTTGAAAATAACAATAGATTCCATTTTGATTGGTGTAGGTAGGTGCGGATTTTGGTTTCTGCCAAACTAAAGCATTTGGGTCAAATTCATCCTTTTTGCTATTAAAAAACTTTTCTAATTCTTTGATTTTTGCACTATCTATTTGAACTGTATTTTTAAAAGTCTCTATTTCTTTCTCTTTGTTATTGTCGACAGTTTCTTTTAGAGAATTTTTCATTTCAAAAATTCTGTTTCGGACATCATTTTTCAGAGAGTCAATTCCGTCAAAGTTTATTAATAGTGCAATGTTATTTCCTTGTTCGTCAATTAACTTGAAATCGGTTGGTTTTGTTGACGAAGAGCCAAGAGCTTCTTGCATATCTTGAGCAACTTTTTCTGAAATACAGAATTTTTGATAAGCTTCTAAATAGGCAATAGAATCATTTTTAGCTTTTATGACGACAGCATCTTTTTCATCCTGTTCAATTCCGCCAAATATTGATTCCTTCAGTCCTAATTCGACATATTCATAATTTTTGGACTGTTCGCAAGCGGAAATAATTATTGTAAGTAAAACTAAAAGTAGAAGTTTTTTCATTGTGTACTGGTTTTTTTTTTAGCTTGTTGCCAACGGTCGAGGCTATGAAAAGTTGCCGATTGCGGGCGATTTCCTGTCAAATTACACAAAAGTTGAAGCGGGCTGCAACCCTTGAATAACCTACTATCTCGGCAATTTTTTATAGCCTTTGTTGGCAACTGGTGTTCTTTGTTCTTTGTCATTTTTTCTATCAATTTGCTACTTTGTTTCGGTCTGCCGTGCGTTGGGACAGACACACTCTTTGACAAGCTTTGGCTTTAGCGTTGGCTTGTGTGGGGCTTGGCAATGTGTGTGGCTGTAAAGCGTTGGCATTGTGTCATTTCTACTTTTTCGGTGGAGTCCTTCTGTGTGGTTCAACCGGAACTGTCTTTGGTCCTGGCTTTGGAGCATCAGGATTTTTTCTTGGTGTCGGTGATGGTGTTGACCTTTTGTGAGGTTTAACTGGAACTGTTTTGGTAGCCATAATTTTAAATTTTAGATTGTTTACTGATACTTTGAATATAATGTTTTAGGTCAGTGTCGTCATAAAAAACTTTTTTCTCGAAGTTCTTTTTAATTCTTAATAACTTGTTAAGGTTAATGTTTGCAATTCTTAAAATCAACTTCTTTACTTCCTTAACCTTATCTTTCTTAATTGTCATAAAGTCAAGATGAATGAAATAGCTTTCGTAAGTGCTGTATAGTGCCAAGAAATATACAAATGGTATAAATAAAATTGTAATTGTGCTTGGCAACAGAAATGCAACAAGGTTTTGAAAAGTCAACACAGTATCAAAGTTTACTATTGTCTTATAGAGTGAATAAAAGAATATGGAAAGACCTGCTATTGCTATAACATTTTGCAAAAACTTTGAAACAACTTTATGCTTCTCGTCCAACTCGGCAACTACTTGTGTTAATGCTAAAAATACCAATATTGGCAAAATAATTATTTCGGCAAACAGGCTGAAGCTATAAAGGTTAACTACAATTTCGAGAACAATTGTCCATTTGATTGCTGAAAGGAAAATGCCTTTAAAATATGCGTTGCTCTTAGCATCATTGATTTTGAAAACCAAGATTAAGCCGACTGTAAAAAGCCAAAACAAAACATCTTTCAGATTTGAATTTTGCCATACATCAAGGTTTTGAAATAGAAGAATTATCACGAATAAGTAAGCTCCGATTAGAGAAAAAATAATCAGAAATATTCGCTTTGTTAGGATTTGAATTATCGGAACAAGCGATTTTCTCATTTTAGAAACCAACACAGTAAATACAATAACAACAACCCAAAGAAGTAAGGCTATTTCCCTGTTGTTGAATATCGCTTGTATGTCAGTCCAAATATTCATCTATTAAATAGATTTACCATTTGCCCAAGTCGTTAACCCATCAATAAAGCTATCGGTTAATTCTAAATCAGAGTTATAAATCGGGTCAATGTTTTCAATATCAAAAACTTCCCACTTCTCCCAAAAATAACAAACTATATTATACAATGCCAAATCTTTATTCTTTAAACATATGTGATGTTCTGTATAGTCATTTTCCTTTATGTGGTCAGCAAGAATTGAAAATAGGTAACCAATAAATAGATTAATGGATTGAGAATTGTAGAAACCTAAAAACTTCAGCTTGATTTTTTTTATGTCGGAAACTGATGTTTTGAGTTCAAGACCATTTTTGAGAAACTCCTTTGGACTATAGCCCATATCTAAATACTTTGGATACATTTTGTAATGGTCGCAACAATTACCAATGTAATCGCAAAGAAATTTGTTCAAAAACTTGCTAAGTTTCTTATCGCTTTGAGTGCATAAGAAAATATGATTCCCGATGCTGTAATTAAATCTGTTAAGCCGAATATGTAAGAGTTCGTGAGCAATTGATTCAGTATTTACAATTTTTGGATTATAATATATTATTGCAGTTTTACTCTTTTGAAACACTTCACAGTAATCAATATTCTTTGTTTCAAAAGATATTGCGAAAACATTTCGCAAATCTTCTAATAACTCCAATGTTGCCGTATCCAAATTTTCTGGTGTCATCTAAATCTCAATTTTATCAATTTCCTTCATCAATTTGTCCGTTTCTGAAAGTGCTACAATTATTTTTTGATAGTGTAAAATATCATCAAATTCTAAAGTTCTTTCCTTACGGTCTTTTAGCCATTTTTGAGCAGGTTGGTAGCCACCAATATAAAATTCCCAAGCAGCTAAAGGAACATTGTCAAAATATTGCTCATCATTTATCCAAACTTTACCTTTTGTTTCATCAATTTGTTCGTAACCAATATTTGTTTTAGTCAGCTTTCGAGTTACTTTGTTATCTCCATCTTTAGGATACGTTGTAATGTAATCTTCAACTTTTGGAGATTCTAATAAATGTATTTGGCGAATTTCGCCGCCTAATTTTACCAATTGCCAAAAGGTATTTTTGTCTTTTGGATATGGTACTTTTGGGAAATCTATTTTCAGAAATTCTTTGTATTTTTCTCGATAATTTGGAGAATGTAAAACGGCATAGATGTAATCTAAAATATCAATAGGTGCAAAAGTATTTTCTGTTGGTTCTTTCTCATTTGTAAATGTTAATCCTAATGTTGTAGCAATTGTATTTACAATTGCTTGATTAAGATTAGGTTTTCTTTCCTCTGTTTCTGCAATGCTTTGTTGCCCGTTATTTTCGGGGTAAATATAAAGAGGGAAAAAATTACCCGAACCAAACCTGCCAGCAGTTCCTGTTAAATTTGATTCAATTACATTTTTTGAAATAAAGGAATATCTCCAATCTGAAACACACTGTCTTGGTACAATTAGACATATATTTTCTTTATTTACAATATGTTTAGAAACATTAATTCGTAATCTGTCAACAATGTTTTTATCAAAGTAAATGTATTGTGTGTCAAAAGGACGGTAATCTATTTTTATTACCTTTTCAACTTCAAAACTACTATTCCTTTGGTTTTTTAATGTCCATTCTGAATTCTCTTTAAGTGTATATTTTTCTTTAAGCGTTTCGTCTTCAATGGTCAAATCATAAAAATCCATTATCCTTTTTTCTAAATGAATTTTTGAAGAATCAATACTTAAAGCATCTCTATGAGTTTGTATCCCTAAAGAATTAACCTTAAATAAATCAGTTACAGAAATACCTAAATCATATCCTTTTTTAGAACTTAAATCCTTTTTTACAAAAAAGTAATCTGGGGAAACATTTTGCAATTCGTCAAAAACAATTGTATTTAAATTATTAGTCAATAATACATCATATTTCACATCTCTTTTGCCATATAAATCGTGATGAAAAACTCTGCCTAATTCACTTTTCTTTTTCTTTCCTGTCTTTACAAAAATAGTGATAGCAACTCCTTGCATTATGTCAAACACATTTTGGTCAGGAGAACCATCAGCGCAAACCTCTTTCTTCTTACTATTACCGTGTAAATCAATTGTATAAATCTTATCGTATGTCTTGAGTAAATTCCACCGCATTCCTCTAAAAGTAGGGTTGTCTAAAAATCCGTGAGGGTTAATAAAAGCCAAAACACCACTTCCGTTCTTCTCAATAAAATGCTGTCCGTAACGCAAAAACTTCACATAATCATCATTGATGAATTTTGAGTTTTGTTCTTTTAACTTTTCTTTACCTCCTGGCTCTTTTTTGTAGTCTTGCATTAAATCCATAATCCAATCCCCTTTATTAGCACTTTCGCCACTGTAAGGCGGATTCCCCATAATACACATTACAGGAGTATC
>JBDNFD010000125.1:0-6608 GCA_041689995.1 Flavobacteriaceae bacterium
AACAAAATAGCCCTGAATTTATTGAAAAACGAGAAATCACTTAATATTGGGGTGAAGAGCAGACGAATGAAGGCTGGCTGGGACAATGCATACCTTGTCAAGGTATTAGAACTTATGAAAGTTTAATGCGTTTGCCCTGTTTGGTTTTGCTGAAGGGTTGGCATTGGGGGTAGGAGTAAAACCAATCCCAAAAAACCGGGACAAGTTGTGCCAATTGAGCGTTGGCAGAAAAACAAAAAATGCGGGTGGGCAAAAATTAAATCTTTGCGTGTTGGCTCGTGTGTCTGTCGATATGTTTTTTTAGTCGTCAAGTTCAATTCTCTTTATTTTGTTGTCCGTTCGCTTTTTCGGAGATGTTGGTTTTTTTTACATTCCAGCTAACGTCAACTTCTAGTTACTGATATTCAATGAATTATTAAAACCGACGTCTTCTGGTTTGATTTCGAATTTAATGATATTTCTTTTGATCCTGTTGACGAGTTTTTGTTTTCTCTTTTGGTCCAAGAACAAATATTCGGTGGGAGGGCTGTAACAAGTTCCTTTTACGAGCATGTTCCAAATGATCACGGCAAGTTTTCTTGCCGTGGCGCTTACGGCTGTTGCCCTTCCTTTTTTATAATTGATCCTTTTAAAAAAATCTGCGAGGTGCCCCTCTGTCAGGTCCCCTATTGCATTAGCGGCTTGTCGTAGTGCCACTTTTAATCTATTGCTTCCCTTTGGCAGGTGGTGGCTGAGTACTTTTCCGCCACTTATTTTGTTGTTGGGCGCGAGCCTGAGCCACGAGGTAAATTGTTTGGCAGAGGATTTTTTAATTCCCTCTAATCCTATTTCGCTTATCAAGGCCATTATTGTGGCATCGTTCACTCCTTCGATGGCCATTAGGTCCACCCCTTCGAAATATTGATAGGAGAGTTGGTTGATATCGGCCCCTCGTATGGTGTTCTTGTTTTTTCTCTTGTAGGGCTTTTTTGATGCAATGTGCTGTTTTTTGTCATCATCCTTGTCAATGACCTGTTCAAGATGGTTTTTGATCTGAAGGCCACTTGGTTTATTTGTTTTTGAAGGTGCAGGTAAGTTTCCCATTCTTGTTTTAGGGCAAAGAAATAATCTTCCCGGCCATTATATTGGAGTGCCTTCGCTATTTCACTTTCTGGTTTTTTACAATTGTAGTGCCTGTGCTTTGCCAGTTCTTTCCCGGAATTTTCACCGGCCACGAAAGCGGTGATTATTTTTGTGCCCGTAAGCCCCACAATGTCTTTTACCACTACGTCCAGTCGCATATTCATAAGCCTGAGGTACTTCTGCATTTTTAGGATGGCACTTGCGGATTGTTTCAGGATATTTTGCCTGTGCCGGGAATAGGTCCTAACGACGGCCGTGGTGCTGTCGGGCAGAAAACTACTGCTCAACAGCCCAAGGGTGTGCAGTTTTTGGATCCACTGGCTCCCGATAGCTATCGGGATTGATGTCGGTCTTTTTTCCTTTTATGTTTTTGGTCTGCCGTCCATTTACCAATATTACATCAAAGCCATAAACAACCAACGAGGAGAACAGGTTTTGCCAATAGGTGCCCGTGCTTTCCATGGCGGTCACTACCTTGTGTTTTTTTAACCACTCACAGAGTTCTTGATGGTCTTGGCTGTACACGCTAAATTCTTTTACGTCCTGGGCATTTTGCCCTACTGCAACCCAATGGCTTCTGCTGCCCACATCAATCCCGGCCGCATTGGGATTGACCACTTCCAGTGAAATTTACTCTTTTTTCATTACAAATAGATTAAAGGGTTAATAAAAAAAGCTCCAGGAAATGTAACTACGTATTTTGAAATTATTCCAATCGGGATTACCATAAAAAAAGTATCACCATTAAACTCAAACCCAAGCAATGATATTCTATTGCTTTTTACATTCAGACCTTGATTGCTGTCGGGCTTTAAAAACACCAATGCGAAAACCGGCCTTAACAAGGAGCTAGAACACAAAGATACGCCCGTTAGCGAAAAAACTCAACTCGATTTTTTAGTAGGGGGATTGTTGCCAACGGCAAGTGTCGAGTAGGCAAGGGAAATTTCACCCCGAGCCTCTCACACCCGCCTGCCGGACGGGCGGGGAACCGTGCTTGAAAGTCTCCCATCATACGGCTCTTCTAACGTAATATACAAAGATAGCTCATCCTTTTCCAAGTTGGCAGACTGCACATCAAATTAGCCCATCCCTTTGCTCCATTTCCATTACAGTCCCGGATAGCTATCGGGATCATCACTACTACGAATGAGTCCGCCCCTATATAACACATCGGTATTTTGCCTCTCCCGCCTCAAGCGGGATTGCACATTTCCCTTTGCATTATTATGCAGGTTCCCGAGTTCCGTAAATAAGCCCGAATAATGGTCCCCGAAAATACGGGGCATGCTATGCCTCCTAAATGATCCCGAAGCTTCGGGACCGCCCAGCCAATAAACAGGTGACCGCTAGACTTGTAATGTTTGTCTTACTTCAAACACTTTTGACAGAATGTAGCACTTTCTCAGCCTGCCCCGCTTTTTGGCGGGGACACTTCATCAGAGGTTCATTTGCATTCATCTCCATTATTCATGCCTGACCAGCTCTTGGCATGGCCTTTTCCATAACGCTCAATACCTTGGCTCTTTACCAAAGCACCTTATGGTGGTTTGATGCTCTCTCCTGTAGGACAACACCGGTGGGTCGGTTCCATCATCTTATAAACAGTTGCGTAACGATTTTCAGCCGTTCGTTACTCTCGGCACACATATGAAAAGTAGCGTGTAAATAAGCACATACTTTTCCGACTAAAGTAGCGTTAATAAGTAAGCGATACAAATAGAATTAAACACTAAATAGCTATTTTTTATACACGTTGTTGGCAATAGTTGTTTTATTTTCGTATCATTAACAACAATTTAAGTCAAAAAGATTTACTTTTGCACCCAATTTCACGTATTTTAGTAATATGGAATTAAATTTTTTAGAAATGATAGACGCAGATAAAAGGACAGACTTTTTGTTTCCAAAGAGGAGTTTTTGGACAGGTTTTTCTAGTGTATTAAGCATTTTCGGAGAACCAAACAAGTTTAATACTTCAAAGTCAGGAGAAGAAGCTGACTACAAGGCTTTAAAATCCGATTGGGAAATGATTGGACAAGACATTCGTAAAGTAATGTCAGATGAAATTAAATTGTCAGATTGTGAGTAAACGAAAGCCCACATCATCTTCAAATCAGAAATCACAAGTAGCAAAAAATAAAAAAGTAGATAAGTTGGAAGATATTCCAATCGAAGTTGCACAAGTAATTAAGGATTTACCAAAAGAAAAACAACAGACATTAATAAGAGCTTTGTCTGTTAAAAAGCATTATTCAGGTCCTTTACCTGATGGAGAAAGTATAAAAATTTATAATGATGTTATTCCAAATGGTGGAGACAGACTAATGTCTACTGTTGAAAAACAATTAGACCACAGAATTGATGTCGAAAATATTGGAGTTAGAAGAACTTTTAATCAAAGTTCGACAGGTCAGTGGATGGGATTTGCTATTGCTATAGTTTTCGGATTTATTGCTTGGGATTTAGCCAAATCTGGATTTACTGTTGCAGCTTCTATATTAGGAACAGTTGATTTAGTTGCTTTAGTAGCCATATTCATCACAGGTAAATCATCGAAGTAGAGTAATTCGCTCTAATTATTGCCAACGTTTAGGCTATGGGCAGTGCGGGCAAAAAATGCAATGATTTTCGAGGCTCGCAATAAGCCAAAACTTTATTTTTTACTTATTTTTCTATTGCGTCAAAATGAAGTTTTGGCGGCTTCGTAAATATACAACTGCTTTCGGGTTTATCACAAATCCCGCATTGACTATAGCCTTTTGTTGTGGCAAGTGCCGCCCTGCTATTTTAGGCTGTTTGTAATAAATTTATCCCTGAAAGTTCTTGTCCGATTTGATGAATTCCACTTAATATTTTCTCGGTTTGTTTCGCCGAAGGTTTTTTATGACCTTGAACATATTGTGATAATAATGTCGCGTTCATCCCAATTTTTTCGGCAAGGAAATTAGCGTTTATTACTTTATAAAATTTGAAAAACTGTTGAAAGTCGATTTCAAATTTGATGTCTTTATGGTCTAATTTTATTGTTTCTTCCTCAAAATAAAATTCCGTTGCTTCGTAAGTATTGTTGATTAATTCGGGAATGGATTTTCCAGTTGTAAATATTGGATAATCCTCCGAAAATGTCGAAAATCCAGTATCGGTTTTTTCTACGCTCATTATGATTTTTTTCTTTTTGGTCATTTTCTTATTTTTTAAGTCCCTCGTCCTTTAAAATTTTCTTTTCCAATCCTTTACCCATTTCTTGGCTTCCGTGATTTGGAAATATTATTGTTCCTTTTTTATTTTCGTGTTGCATTTTTACGTGCGAACCTTTTTGAGAAAATGCGTACCAACCGTCTTTTGTCAAAATTTTGTACAGTTTGGAACATTTCATTTGGTTTACACTTTAAATTGAGGATCCAAAGGTAAACTATAATTTACTTTTTTACAAATAGAATTTTAAATCGAAGACGTTTTTTTTTGCATTTGCCACAACGGCAAGTATAAGAGTAGTGGGGCATTTCGAAGCACATACTTTCAATTTATCGTAATGTTTGTTGCTTGCAAGATATTCATTTTTAGACATTCAGCCCCATTATCTCTTATACATGTTATGGGCTTACCTTTTTTAGCATTTCATTTATTTTCATTGTAATGCTATCAGAATAGAATAGAAGTCCACAAATATGACATTTATCAATTGGGTAAAATGTCTTTGGTTCATTTGCATTCTCAAACAGTTTTTTGCCTTGTTCAAAGGGAACTGTTTCGTCTTCTGTGCTATGAATGATTAGAACAGGTTTTTTGAACTCTTTAATTGATTCAAGTCCGCTGTATTTTTCCGCAACTAAAAGTCTACCAATGAAACCTGCTTCATCAGCCGCAATGTCCTTATGTGATGAAAATGCACCTTCAATAACAAGACCGTCAATATCTTCTTCATTCTGGGCAGCTATTTTAGTAGCTAAATGTCCACCAAGTGATTGACCGTAAATGATAATATGATCTTTATTGAGCGTTTTTAGTGTTAAAAGATACTTTAAAGCAGCATTTGCATCGATTAAAACATTATCTCTGGTGGCCTTTCCGCCTGAAAAACCGAAACCGCTGTAATCAAAAAGGAAAACCGCAAAACCATGTCTGACGAGTGGTAACACACTCGTGAATTGAGTAACTATATTGCCTGCATTTCCGTGCAAAAACAGGATGGCCGTGCCATTATAGTCTTTATTTGGGGAAATTATCCAACCATTCAACTGATTGCCAATAGAATTTTCAAAAAGTGCATTTTCAACCTTATAACCTAAATTAGCTAGATCTCCGTTTTCTTTAGTAAAGGAAGGCTGATGCTTTTCATCAAAATTTATTACAAGTGTGTCTTGTTCTTGATTGTCAATGAGTGTTGCCTTTTTGGCATTATTAGGAATTTTGTTTGGTTTTAAAAACATCTTGTTAAATGCGCAAGATGTAAACATTAACCCTAATATCAATATTGGTACAATTCTTTTCATCGTTGGTCGTTTCGTCATCTATCATTCTTTGGTTGCCCATAACGTGAGTATAAGCGTAGGCGGGTTTTCGATGTACATACTTTCAATTTACCGTAAAGTTTGCTGCTTGAAAGGTGTTTGTTTTTAGACGTTAAGCCCCTCATTATCTCTTATAAATGTTGTGTGCATCCTATTTATTCAAAAACCGCTTCAACCAAATAATATTTTTTGGTGTCGGAGTTCTTTTTTTTGAGTCTATTTTTTTTGTCAAGTTCCACAATTTTTTCTTTTTCTTGTACGCTGAAGTCCATTTGCGACAATAATGAATCCAAGTTCATTTTATGAATTTTGTCGGACAGGTTGGAACTAAAATATATTATGTTTTTTGCGTCAGGAATAATCATATCATCTAAAAGGATTGTGTCATCTTTTTTAATAAGGTATAGGACTATACGGTCGTTGGAAAAATCAACCTTTAATGGTAAATCGCCCCATACTCGGTATAGATCACCTTTTTCATTTTCATAGCCCCAAATGGAAGATCGGGGAATACGTTCCTTTTTTTTGGAATCATTTTTCACAACAAAGTTATTCGTAAGATCTGCCTTTCGAATTGCCTTATAAGTGTCAAATACGCCATTTGCATAATCATTAAATGTCTTAAAAACTTTTACCTGTAAATGTTATCAATGGCAGAATTAAAAGGCATAAAGTCAAAAGTCTGGAACAGTTTCCTTTTGGTTTGAGTGATATGTTTTTTCTATCCCTTTGGTTTAGGTACCCAACATTATTTTCCGTAGACATATCGTTTGAGTTTTCAAGTTTTGGTTTGTGAATTAGTCTCATAGCTCTCTTTTTTTGGTTGCCCATAACGGTCAAGTATAAGCGTAGTGCGGGTTTTCGAAGACGAGACTTTCAGTTTATCCAAAATTTTCTTTCGAGACGAATGGTTTATTTTAGCCAAAATCCCCGCATTACGCTTATACAATGTTGGCAGCTGGTTTTTAACTC
>JBDNFD010000126.1:0-15555 GCA_041689995.1 Flavobacteriaceae bacterium
CAGATCGTCGGTTCTTATAGAAGAAAGTGTGCCTTTATAATTTCCAATTGGCGTTCGGATGCCGTCGATGATGTATGAATTCATTTTGATTAACGATTTAAGATTAACGATTTAAGATTAACGATTTGGGATTAACGATTTAAGATTAACGATTTAAGATTAACGATTTGGGATTAACGATTTGGGATTTAGGATTTTTGATTTCTGTTTTATTTGAGATTTAATTTGGCTGTGGATGTTTTTATACTTGCTACAAAGATCGAAATAAGCTCATTATTCTCTATAATCAAACTGTCCAATTTCTTCCTATCCATGACCAAGTCAGCACCATTTTGAATTTTCATGTTTATCATGCATTCCCGTAATTCTTTTAAACAAATTTTCATTTTATGGAGGAAATTCCGTGTTGATTCTGCACTTCGGGCTTCACCATAATTTAAGGCCACAGCTGTAGCAGAGCGAATCAATTGTTTTGCCAAATGTTCCGCAGCAAAAGAATTTTCCAATTTTTTACCCAACGAAATAATGGAAATCGCAAATTGGATCAGGCGTTCTTCAAGTTGTTCTGAAGTCATGATTCTTATTTTTCAAATATTTATTAATCAAAAATCGTGCACTCATCTATCCTCCACTCTTCAATCGTTAATCTTCAATCGTCCACTCCTCAATCGTTAATCTTCAATCGTCCACTCTTCAATCGTCCACTCTTTCCCACTCCTATAAACCGTTCCTTTGAACAAAGCTACTGTTTCTTTTCCTTTTTTGATTTCTACACGGTAAAACCCAAATTTGGTTTTTAAGGATTCTTCGGTAGCGGTAGCGGTGATCTCGTCACCTTCCTTCAACATTTCGAAATGGTTGATGCTGGTATCAATGGAAAAAGCTTGTTTTCCATAAGTATTGGAAGCAAACGCCAATGCTGTATCGGCCAAGCTATACGCAATTCCGCCGTGGGCGATACCAAAGCCGTTGAGCATTTCCTTTTTTATTACCATACTTAGTTGGGAAAAACCTTCTTCTGTTTTCTCGATTTTTATTCCGAGCCACTGACTGAAGGTGTCGTTTTCATACATCTTTTGCACAATTTCTTTCGGTTTCATATCGAAAAAGTTTTGTTTTCACGGTTCAGTTTCCGCAATATCGGCGAACACCGGTATCGATTCTCGTGATATTCCGCGTATAAAGTGTCCATTTTTTCCACACACCAAGATATACTTTTTTCATTCGCCCAAGCCAATAAACCTTTCGGATAATTCACACCTTTGGTCATTGCCAAATCGATATCTTTCGCAGTGGCGATGTTCAAATATAATGCATCTGCCGCTTCGTTAATGAGCATGACCAAAATACGATCGAGAATTTTTTGTCCAAGCTTTTCATCTTTGTTCGGTTCGGGCTTTGACGCTCCTTCGGAATAATCATAAAAACCCTTTCCTGTTTTCCTCCCCAAATACCCTGCTTCAGAAAGTCGTTTTTGGGTGAACGAGGGCTTATAGCGCGGATCGCAATAAAATGCGGTGAAAACGGTTTCGGTAACGGTATAATTCACGTCATTACCGATGAAATCCATCAATTCGAAAGGACCCATTCGAAAACCACCCAATTCTTTCATTGCCCAGTCGATGGTTTCAGGATTTGCAATTCCTTCCTCATAAATCCGCAAAGCTTCGCCATAAAAGGGTCGAGCCACCCGATTGACGATAAATCCTGGGGTGTCTTTTGCCAACACGCCAATTTTTTTCCAATCGGCAATAATTTGAACCACCTCATTTTTAACTTTTTCTGAAGTTTGAATAGCCGGAATAATTTCTACCAAAGGCATCAAAGGAGCGGGATTGAAAAAGTGAATGCCAATGCATCTTTCAGGGTTTTTTAAAGAAGCCGCGATGGAAGCAATGGAAAGTGACGAGGTATTGGAAGCGATGATCGCATTTTCACTTTGATAGGTTTCCAATTCGGCAAAAACTTTGCGCTTGATTCCCAAGTTTTCCACAATTGCCTCGATGGTCAAATCGGCGTCTGATAAATCTTTTAAGCTATTAACATATTGAATGTTTTGTTGGATTCGATCTTTTTCAGCTTCATCGATTTTCCCTTTTTCGATCAACCGATTTAATATTTTATCGAGTTTATTTTTACTGTTGTCCAGCGCATTTTGTTCGACATCATAAATTTTCACGGAACATCCGGCTGTAGCTGCAACTTGTGCGATACCACTTCCCATTGTTCCAGATCCTATAATTGCTGTTTTCATAAATAATGGACTATTGACTATTTTTAATTGTTTACTTAAATCCGATTTGTTTGCGTTCTTTTTGTTCCGTGTTCTTTTTATCCTTTTGCAGAAGATAATTTATCGCTTCGTAAACATCTTTGAATTGTTGCTTATATTTGCTTTCGAGCACTTTTAATTTTTCGGTCAACTCTTTACTGGACAAAGCATATTTTCGCAAAAACACAAAAGCTCGAATAACTTGGATATTTACCTCGATTGCTTTTGCGCTGTTCAAAACGCTTGAAAGCATAGCCACGCCCAGTTCTGTAAAGGCAAAAGGCGTGACAGGACTAAATTTTATTCCTTCGGGAAGCTTATCACAATTTGTGATAAGCTCTTTCCATTCAATTTTACCGAGCTCAAACATAAAATCATTGGGGAAACGGTCAAGATTACGTCTTACAGCTTGTTTCAAAACCCGAGTTTCCACTCCGTACATTTCTGCAAGGTCAAAATCGAGCATTATGTTTTGCATCCTGATTTCATGAATTCTATTTTGAATAGTTTGTAATTGCATAATATTTTCAAATCAAAAATCATTATTCTTCAATCATAAATCATTTTCCTTTAAACGCTGGTTTCCGTTTTTCCATAAAAGCTTTTACGCCTTTCGAATAATCTTCGCTTTGTGCGGATTCTATTTGTAATTTGGATTCCAATCTCAACTGTTCTTCCAATGAATTTCCCATGGAAGCATTTAGGGCTTGTTTGGTGAAAGCCAAAGCTTTTGTGGGCATTTGGGCTAATTTTGCGGCAATTTTTTCCGTCTCTTCCGTGAAATTTTCCGACGGAAATACTTTATAAATCATTCCCATTTTTTCAGCTTCTTCGGCAGAAGCTTTATCGCCAAGCATCATCAATGCGGAAGCTTTTTGAAATCCGATCAATCGCGGTAAAAAGAAAGTCCCCCCGCTGTCGGGAATCAAACCTATTTTACTAAACGCCTGAATAAAACTCGCATTTTCCGAAGCGACCACAATATCACAAGCCAAGGCAATATTTGCGCCAGCACCGGCAGCCACACCATTAACGGCAGCAATTATCGGTTTTTCAATTGTCCTAATTTGTTTTATAATCGGATTGTAATGCTCTTCCAAAATGGCCTTGAATCCCGGGTTCAATTCCGGATCGGTGACTTCTTTCAAATCTTGTCCCGCACAAAACGCTTTCCCATTTCCGGTGAGCAAAATTGCGCGGACTTCTTCGTTGACAGCGCATTCATCCAGAACTTTTTGTAGTTCCAAGGCCATTTCGCGGTTAAAACTATTGAAAACCTCTGGTCGGTTTAATCGAACGTAAGCGACATTATTTTTGATTTCTATTTGAATAGTGTTGTTCATATATTAGTTTTTTGAAAGAATGGATTTGCCAGCTTTCACATGTTACAATTTATATTTTGCGGTTTTTGAAACAAAAAATACAAAATTTCAAATGTAAAACCCTAAATGTAAAAGTTTAGTTCCGGAACGCATGTACACTTTTATATTTCACATTTTGCGGTTTTATATTTTACGATTCCATATTTTACGGTTTTCATTGGTTTCATTTGTAGTTTTAATACTGCTGGTAAATATAGCAACCAATTCTCCGCATTCTTTAAGGTTGGTTTTAAAAAGAACATCATTCTTTATCAAATCAGCTTCTCCCAATATTTCTATATTGACTTGTGATTCTCTCAATTCTTTTAAACAAATTTTCATTTTATGAGTGAAATCACGCCTTGATTCCGCAGATTGAGCCTCTCCATAATTTAAAGCTGCGGCTGTTGTGGAACGTATCAATTGTTTTGTTAAATGATTTGTGGTAAAATTCTCCTTTAAAGTCAGTGCAAAAATAATTATTGCGGCCGAAAACTTTATCAACCGTTCCTGTAGATCGTATTTTATAATTTTTCCTGTTTTCAAATTTTCTATTTTGTCAACTTTTACATTTTACATTTTGCCGTTTCACATTTTACGGTTTCCAATTCATTCAAATCAAACATTTAAAATAGTCAAAAGGCTCGCCGCAATCGTCACATTTGAAAAGTGCTTTACAAGCTGTAGATCCAAACTGACTGACCAAATGTGTGTTTTTTGAACCACAATTCGTACACTGAACGATTTTCTTCTTCCCTAATAAAGCTTCTTTATCGGCCGTGGCATCCAATGGTGGCGCAATTCCGTAATCCTTCAGGGCTTTTCTCCCGGCTTCGGTAATAAAATCTGAAGACCAAGCTGGGGAAAGCACGAGTTCCACTTCCGGTTCGTAACCTGCTTCTTTTAAAGCCGTTTTGATATCGTCGCCAATCACGTCCATGGCCGGGCAACCGCTATAAGTTGGGGTGATTTTCACTTTCGCTTTTTTTCCGTCGATTTCGGCACTGCGAACCACACCCAAATCCAAAATGCTCAAAACCGGAATTTCCGGATCGGAAACCGAACGGAGGATGGGTTTTAATTTTTGGTCGATATTTAGCTTTTTTGTGGTCATAATTAATTGATAATTTAGGAGTAAGGATCAACAATTTGTGATTGATTTAAAAACAAGGGTCGCGGCAAGCTCATTAACAATATTTTTTGAATCAATCTAAAATCAGCAATCGTTAATCTTAAATCGTTAATCTTAAATCGTTCACTCTTCTACCATTTCACGCCCGGAAATGCTTTTTGCATATATTGCATATCGGCCAATATGAATCCCATATACTCCGTGTGAACACCTCTTTTTCCGCCTTTTTGAAAATATTTTAGTTCAGGAACTTCCAAAGTTGCTTTCTTTAGAACTTCGGAAACATTTTCGTAATAATTCTCTTTGAACTTGGTAACATCCACTCCATAACCATCTTTCACAGCAGTTTTATCCGCTTCGGTTTGATGGAAAAGTTCATCGGTGTAGCGCCATAAATCATCGATGGCTTCTTGGATTTTTCCGTGGCTTTCTTGCGTTCCATCACCCAATCGTTTTATCCAATCGCTAGAAAAACGTTTGTGATAGCGCACTTCTTTAACGCTTTTTTTGGCAACCGCAGATAAAATTTCATCGCTGCTGTCCTGTAATTTCTCCATCAACAATAAGTGAAAATGGTCGTATAAAAATTGGCGCGCAATCGTGTATGCAAAATTCCGATTTGGCTGTTCCACCAAGAGAACATTGATGTATTCCCGTTCGTTCCGCAGAAAGGCAAAATCATCCTCGGTTTTGCCATCATCAGAAAGTTTAGCTGCGTATTGATAATAGCCGCGGGCCTGTCCGAACAAATCCAAGGAGATATTTGTCATTGCAATATCGGTTTCCAAGGTAGGTCCGTGGCCGCAGAGTTCGGAAACTCGTTGGGCGAGGATTAAAGCGTTGTCAGCTATGCCCAGTATATACTTCCCGCGAAGGCGGGAATCTGTTTGTTTTGTATTCATATTTTTGTTTTAATTCCGATAAGGAAATCGTTTTTTTTTAAATATCAAATCCTCATTGTTCCAGTTCATGCTTATGTTCATCCATCCCGGGTTCATTTCTTCAATCAGCTTAACCTTCCATTCACGTTTCCATTTTTTCATTTGTCTTTCACATTTTGAAGCTTCAAAACCATTTTCATATTCTTCGAAATACACCAGTTTGTAACAGTTATATCTAGTAGTAAAAGACTTTTTGAAAACTTTTGTTTTATGTTCCTGAACCCGAGCTTCGATATTATTGGTTACGCCCACGTATAAAACTCCATTGGGTTTGTTTGTCATAATATAAACGTACCAGAGTTTCATATCTTTTGCTTTTATTCAGGAGATTCCGGCCTTTGCGGAAGAATATTCGGCCTATTTCACAAGATTCCGGCCTTCGCAGGAATTTACATATATTTCACCTCGTCTGGCAAATCATAAAAGGTCGGGTGTCGATAAACTTTATCTGCGGCAGGTTCAAAAAATTCGCCACTTTCTGCAGGATTGGAAGCTGTAATGTTTTTGGATTCCACCACCCAAATGCTCACGCCTTCACTTCGGCGCGTATAGACATCACGTGCATTTTCCAATGCCATTTCGGCATCGGCGGCATGTAAACTACCAAAATGTCGGTGTTCCAAACCATTTTTACTTCTTACGAATATTTCCCAAAGGGGCCAGTTTTTTTTCATTCTTTATAGTATTTAGTAGTGAGTAGTTAGTATTGAATAATTTGAATTTTCATTTCAAAGATTTGATTAATGCATAATTCATTTTCTGAACTTCGATTACTTTTTTTAAAATTGGATCAACTAAATCTTTGGAAACTATATTCAGTTTATGGGACAAAATCAATTGGGTGAAAAGTTCATACGCAGAACCATTTGCTATGCTTAAAAAATTTCTGAATTCCCCATTTGTATTTCTTCCCGCACCTTCTGCTATGTTTGAAGGAATTGAGACAGCACATCTTTTCATTTGACTGACAAGGCCATATTTTTCTTCAACAGGAAAATTTGCTGAAAGTTTATAAATGCTTTCTGTTATTTTCATTGCTTTTTTCCACACTTTTAAATTTTCTACGATATGCATCTCAATTCTAAATACTAATTACGAACTACTTTTTTCTGCGTACGCCATTGCAGCATCGCGCACCCATTCGCCTTCTTCCCAAGCATCCACACGGGCTTTCATTCGTTCTTTGTTGCAGGGTCCGTGACCTTTTACCACTTGCCAAAATTCATCCCAATCAATTTCACCGAAATCATAATGACCGGTTTCCTCGTTCCATTTTAAATCCTCATCAGGAACTCTTATTCCCAGAATATCCGCTTGTGGCACGGTTTGGTCTATGAATTGTTGGCGCAATTCATCGTTGGTTTTCCTCTTCAATTTCCATTTCATCGACTGCTCCGTGTGCGTGGAAGCATCATCAGTCGGCCCCAGCATCATCAAAGATGGCCACCACCAACGGTTCAGTGCGTCTTGAGCCATGGATTTTTGTTCTTCGGTGCCTCGACAAAGCGTGAGCATAATTTCATAACCTTGACGCTGATGGAAACTTTCTTCTTTGCAAACCCGTACCATCGCTCGCGCATAAGGTCCAAAAGAAGTATTGCAAAGTGGCACTTGATTGATAATCGCTGCGCCGTCCACCAACCAACCAATAGCTCCAATATCTGCCCAAGTAATGGTTGGATAATTGAAAATACTTGAATATTTAGCTTTTCCGCTGTGCAGTTGTTCGTATAATTCCTCGCGGGAAATCCCCAAGGTTTCCGTCGCGCTGTATAAATACAATCCGTGGCCGGCTTCATCTTGTACTTTTGCCAAAAGCGCCACTTTTCTTCGCAAGGATGGAGCTCTACTAATCCAATTTCCTTCTGGCAACATTCCGACGATTTCAGAATGGGCGTGTTGTGACATTTGCCGAATGTGTGTTTTTCGGTATTTTTCGGGCATCCAATCTTTTGGTTCAATCTTTTCGTCCCGTGCAATTTTTTGCTCGAATTGTTCAGCTAATTTTTCTTGGTTCATAATTTAATTTTTAAAAAAATGAAAATAATTGATTTCTTATTTTAATTCCAGACAAGCAAGCCATTCATTATCCTTATTTTCAATAAAATATTTTATCAATAGAAATTTTTCAATAAGAATTTGGGCAATTTTAGTGGTTGAAGTATTTCCAAACCGAAGCCAAATAATCTTTGGTGGATGACCATTTAAATTTGCCAAATCATAAAAATCGGCATCAAATGTTACAATGGAAAAATCATTTTTTCTGGCAAAATTCCAAATTTCAATATCAGAACAATTTTCAAGATCCAACTGTCTTACCTGAATTGCATCAGGATATACAATAAAAATCTTTTTGATAATCCGGAATGAAATATTTTGATCAAATAAGAGTTTCACTCCACCATTTTTAATTTATGTTCCCTATCTGCGGCAAATGCAAGACAAGCTTGTATTTGTTCATTGCTGAGCTCAGGAAAGTCTTCTTTTATTTCTTCGGTATCCATTCCGCTGGCAAACCAGCTTAAAACATCATAGACGGAAATTCTCGTTCCTGTGATACAAGGTTTTCCAAACCGAATATTGGGATCAATGGAAAGGTAATTTTTATAATCAATCATGATCGATGTCTGTTATCGTTTCCAACAAATATACTCAAAATTTATTCCATTACCATTCCGCACCTCTCATCTCTCACCGATCATCAAACATCAAACATCAAAATCCACCACTACTTTCTTCGAAGTCGGCACCGCTTGGCAACTGAGAATAAATTTCTTTTTCACTTCATCTTCTTCCAAAGCATAATTCACTTTCATCTCCACGCTGCCTTCCAGTAATTGGCATTTGCATGTGCTGCAAACACCACCTTTACACGCAAAAGGCAAATCTGCTCCAGCGGCAAGGGCTGCATCCAAAATCGTGTCATAATCCTCGCTCATAATAAATTTGAAATCCTTGCCCGCGTCCAAAATGGTGACTTCTGTTCCGACCGCTTTGTTTTCCAGTGCTTTTGCCGCCCGTTGTTTGGCTTCTTCGGAAAGTCCGCTCACGAACAATTCATAATGAATACGTTCTTTGGAAAGTCCAAATTTCATCAGTTCGTCCCGGATTAAAAAGATCATTTGTTCCGGTCCACAAATAAAGCATTCGTCAAGCTCGGAGAAATCGACTATTTTTTCGTCCAGCTCCTTTAATTTTTCCGGCGTAAACCGTCCATTCAACAATTCGATGTTTCGGTGTTCGCCGTCCAAAAAATAAAACACTTCAAATCTTCCCAGATAAATATTCCTGAGGGCTTCAATTTCTTCTTTAAAGATAATGGATTTTGCGGTCTTATTCAAATAAAACAACCGAAACCTGCTCTTTGGCTCCAAAGCAAGATGCGCCTTAATCATCGAGAGAACCGGAGTAATTCCGCTTCCTGCAACAAAAGCGACATAATCCTTTTCTTTATTTGCGTCAATTTCCACACCAAATTCCCCAACGGGAGCCATGACCTCAAGAAAATCGCCTTTTTTCAAAGTGGCATTTACGAATGTAGAGAATTTTCCTTCAAAAATTTGCTTTACGGCGACTTTCCAAATACCATCCGTGGGGCCGGAACATAACGAATAAGAACGGCGGAGATCTTCCCCACCGATAATGTTCTTCAACGTTAAATGTTGTCCCTGCCGAAAAGCAAATTCGTTTTTCAATTCGTCGGGGATTTCAAAATCAATGACCGAACAATCTTTCGTTTCCTTATAGATATCCCTGATTTTCAGTTTATGGAATTGAGCCATGAAATTTTTATATTAATTCCTTTTTCACAAAACTAACACTTGTTAGTTTTGTTTGCAAATTATAGCAGCATAAAATAAGTGAATTGCTAAGGAACAACCATAAAAAAATCAAGTAAATAAAAAAGAAAATTTGCTCAAATGTTTTGTTTTGGCCAATCACAATTTCGAAATTTGAGAATTTCAGTTCACAGCTGATTTATAAATAAAAAAACCATGGTATATTTGACAATTCCTCATATCTTAACCTATGCGAAAATATAAGCTACACCTTCTTGCCTTGATGCTCATTCTTTCATCTTGTAAAGAAAATATCCCGCAGGTTTCAAAAATTGAAGGAAAACAACTGAATATTTCCACTGCAATTGCGCCTAATGCGGAAATAGAAACTATTGTGAAGCCTTACAAATCGGCAATAGAGAATGAAATGAGCATAGTGCTGGCCTATGCTCCCCACGCACTTTCCAAAACAAACGGTCAATATAATTCGGCAATTGGGAACATGATGGCCGATGCCGTTATGGAATTGGCAAATCCGATTTTCAAGAAGCGAACAGGAAACGAAATTGATGGTGTTTTATTGAATTACGGCGGGATTCGATCCGCTATTTCGCAAGGAAACGTTACCACTCGAACAGCATACGATATTATGCCTTTTGAAAATAAAGTCGTGATTGTCGAACTTCTAGCTTCGGCCGTGGATTCCATGTTCAACTATCTGGCAAAAGAACAGCTTGCCCATCCGATCAGCGGGATGCAATTAATTTTAAATTCGGATAATTCCATCAAAACGGCTTTGGTGCAAGGAAAACCCGTAAAAAAAGAGAAGAGCTACTATATTGCCACCAATGATTATTTGCTGAACGGAGGTGACCGAATGTATTTTTTTGCTGAAGGAAAAAACGATTTCTATATTGACTATAAACTTCGGAACCTTTTCATTGACTATTTCAAGAAAAAAGATACCATTGCACCAATAATAGACGAACGTTTTATAAAAATTGAGCCATGAAAAGAAGGAAGTTTATTCAGACCACAGGAATTGCGGGAATTGCATTTGGAATTAGTGGAATGGGACTTTTGACTTCCTTCGATAAAAAAAAGTACCGAAAACACATAACCATCCTTCACACAAATGATGTTCATAGTCATATTGAAACTTTTCCACCAGATCATCCAAAATACCCCAATCAGGGAGGAGTGGCCAGACGATTTACGCTGATTGAAAAAATTCGAAGTGAAAATCCACACACCCTGTTATTGGATGCTGGCGATATTTTCCAAGGAACCCCTTATTTCAATTTTTACGGAGGTGAAATAGAATTGAAACTAATGAGCAAATTAGGTTATGAGGCTGCCACCATTGGAAACCACGAATTTGACAATGGCATTAATGGTTTGTATGCGCAACTTCCAAATGCTAAATTCAGTTTTGTTAATTCGAATTACGATTTCTCAAAAACCATTTTGGACGGAAAAATCGAATCCTTCAAAATAGTTGTGAAAGATGGTATTAAAATCGGAATTTTTGGGTTAGGGATCGAATTACATGGCTTAGTCGAAAAGAAAATGTACAAAGAAACCATATATTTGGATCCTGTGGAAATGTCGCAAGAAACTGTCACAAAGCTCAAGACCGAACATAATTGTGACCTGATCATCTGTTTGTCACATTTAGGTTATCATTACAAATCAGAAAAAATAGACGACCTGAAATTGGCGTCCCGCACCCAAGATATTGATCTAATTATAGGAGGGCATACACACACTTTTCTTCCAAAACCAACAATTGCAAAGAACAGCCTGGGAAAAAATTTGCTTATCAATCAAGTAGGATGGGCCGGAGTAAACTTGGGAAAGATCGATTTCTATTTCGATGATATAGAAGAAGTAGCCACGAAGGGTGCAAATATCATTGTATGAAAATTTTGATCAAAATAAAGGTTTTCTTTCGATAGAACAATAATCACCGAATCAACCGGAAATCCGATTGAGAAATTCCCCAATTAATTTGAACCCATAAAAAAACCCCGATCAAATAATTGATTGGGGTTTAAGAAAGGCGACGGCATACCTGCCCGAACCTGCTGTTGAGCACGGGCGGGCTCTCCCACAAAATCCTTGCAAACAAAAAAAGCCCCGATCAAATAATTGATCGGGGCTTCAAGAAAGGCGGCGGCATACTCTCCCACAATAGCAGTACCATCTGCGCAAACGGGCTTAACTTCTCTGTTGAAAGCAATATCATTACATAATTTATTGATATTGAA
This sequence comes from Flavobacteriaceae bacterium, assembly GCA_041689995.1. Classification (GTDB taxonomy): domain Bacteria; phylum Bacteroidota; class Bacteroidia; order Flavobacteriales; family Flavobacteriaceae; genus DASSWG01. Next base: position 11,756 of record JBDNFD010000126.1, read on the forward strand.
ATATTACTGGTTTGTTTAGCTTGTGCGTAACCACCACTTGCCATGGTTGGGTTATAATTTGTGTAGCATCTCCATTTCCCGATTGAAGGATGATAACCTCAATCTGATTTTGGAATTCAGTAATACTTTGAATCGCTATCTCGTAACCTCCTGTGGCATGAGGTTCATCAAATACGACCAATACAGTTTGAGCAGCAAAATCAATATTGTTCATAGAAGGCGCCAGCCAATCCATGTTTGTTAAAAAGGCATTCCATTCAGTGTTATTTTCGATTATGATATTCTGTTGGCCAGTATTCGTATAGTAATTAGTCAAAACACTTTCAGCTATTGTAGTAAATTCAATTAGATTGGGATATTCAGGCTGTGTTCCAATACTATCATTATCGTTACTGCAACTTATAGTAAACAACAAAAGCAAAGGCAGGATTATTGGTTTCATTTTTTTTAATATATTTAGATTATATTTCTACTGTTTTATTAAATTTTCAGAATCGACAATCTGGCCATTACAGACAAGAGAAACCACATATATTCCTGCGGTATAACCGGATACATCCAATATGATCTCATTTGCAAGTTCATCCAAAATATAGTTGTTGGAAATAGTGGAACTAATATTGGTAATCGTCAAGTAAGCCGAATTTCCGATACCAACTTCATATTTTACGGAAACTTGATTGGCCGCGGGATTGGGCGTTAGGCCTTCAATGGAAAAGGGGTTGGCTATTTCAATTTCTTTATAATCTTTATATCCGTCAGCATCTGCAATGACCTCCAATTTATAATCACCAAAAAAATTGGCATCGAGGGTAAGATGAGTTCCTGAAGCAATTAGGTTTCCATTGGGATCATACCAGTTATACATTGCTGGTTCCCCGATAGAATTAGCAATATAGGTCAATGTATCATTTTGAATTGTGGGCTGACTTGTGCTAGCAAGGAACAAATTTCTTGGGTTTTTATGGATTTCGTATGTTTCCCCTCCAATAATTTTATTGGTTTCCGTTTCACGTTGGATTACATGGTAAACAAAGAAATCTTTCCCCGTAACTTCCTCCGTCAAAAAGTTAAAACTAAGATACATTGTTCCCGTTTCATTGGCATCGAATTTAATATTTTTTAAAACGGCATTTTCCCCAGTAACTATTTTAATGTTATCTTCTTTTCCTTTTCGTAAATCATTCATCGATTTCCCCCCATCATTCCATGCCTTGTAAAGTACCGGTTCCATGTCTATCTTTACCTCGGCTTCCTTGAATATAGGTGTTCCCGGTTCATCTGCTTGGGGAATGAATTCAAGATTAAAAGATTTTGGATTGTGAAAAGGATTACCAACTGCTATCACACCACCGATAGGCCTATTTGGTTGGACATCAACAACGGTAGTGTTTTTCCAGGCCGCATTATTATTTTCCAAGACATAATCGGACAAAAAAGTTATATCGGGTCCTATTGGATCATCGACTGATTCTATTCTTGCCAATAAACAAAAGTGCCACGGATTGCTGTTCATTCCTACATAATCTTGGGGATTGGGCACATTCCATTCATACACCAAAATGGTTTCCTCGCCCGGTTGTAAAGCAGGAATATCCAAAGTATCTATCGGCTCGCCCATCAGAACTCCTTGCTCATATAAACTCCCTTCCCAATGCAATGGCCACGTAAGCGAGGTATTCGCCTTTGACCAATAAAGAATTAATTTATCGTTTCCATTACCTGTTGATGGGACACAGCTTTTATTTGTTACACGAACATATACATAATTGGGATCATCCGGGTCATATTCCGGGTTTTGATGCTCATCGATTCCATCATTTTGATTTCTTACCCAAATATCCGTACTCCTCCAGGGTTGATCTGCATAGGTATTTGGTTCCAAGCCCAAATCTTCTGGAACATCTTTTATCATTAGATCCAAGGTTCCCAAATACATGCTTTGGGCCATTTGCACTGCAGCATAGGCATCTACTAATCCGTAACCCATTTCGTTATTCCATGTGCCATTGGGACGATCGGAGGTATTGATATAAGTATAACTGCCTACTTTTCGTGCGGTTTTCTCTATAATGTCATTTACTTGTTGTGTACTCAAACATGGATTTACAGAAAGTATTAATGCAGCGACCCCTGCCACGTGAGGACAAGCTGCCGATGTTCCGTCAATTTGAATATAATCTAAAGTATAATATCCATCATCTCCCTGTATATCAGTAGTCGATATATGTATACCTGGGGCTACAAGGTCTAACTTCGTTCCGTAACAACTTGCCCAATTGTCTTGATTATCACTACAATTGCCAAAATTTATTCGTTCTGCACAAGGTCCAATTGCTCCAACAACCAATATATCATCTATAGCATTTCCCGGATAATTAATACCTTCATCATTTCCATTATCACTTAGATCATTACCTGATGCAAAAACAATAACACAGCCTTTACCTCCTCTCCCAAAATGGAGAGCGTCATTTATAGCATCAGTTAATATATTCGATGGGGCATAACCTCCCCAAGAATTGCTTATCACATCTATCCCATTGTTCCATGCCCAACTGAACCCACTTGCCAATTGAATTGGAGTATCCGAAAGCAATAGTTCAATACTGATCGATACAAGATTGGTTTCAGGGGACACTCCAGTAATACCAATGTTATTATTCTGCACAGCACCCACTATGCCAGCGCAAGCAGTACCATGTGGACCTCTAATTTGCGCTGGTGTAGTTCCTGTACTGGCATCAAATCCATTCCCATAATTATTTGCTTGAAGATCAGGATGAGTCCTATCAAATCCATGGTCATAAATCGCTACTTGAACATTAGCTCCTTTCGTGATTGCCCATGCCTGATTTGCATTAATGTCAATATTAGGTATACCATCATATTGCCCTGTATTTTCAATATTCCATTGATTATAATAATAAGGATCGTTTGTAGCTTGCAAATCATGATAGGCAAACGCTGGTTCACAATAAGCAAAGTTTCCAGTTTCATAAAAAATATTAGCAAGTTCTAAAGAATTATATGTATTTGATTTGGAACACTCCACCACATACCATAGCGGCATGTATGGATCATTACCTCTAACAACCACATTATAATTTTGGGCGAAATTATTAAGCAACTTTTCGTCATCTGCGTTTCTAAGCTTTACATAAAACTTATTTGTAAGCCCTAAGCGCTTGCCTTCTTTTGTTTTATATGTTGAAGCAACAAAAGAAATATCATTTTTACGTTTGAGGGAATTAACTACATTGAAAAATACAAATTGATTATCCCTAACTAAATCAGTCAAATGCACTTCTGTGTAATAAGAAATATTATTATTGCTAATACTCGAAATATAATTATTCGTGTTATCCAATTGAGGGTTCTCAATGGAAAGAATATAATTTTTCAAGGTTGCATCTTGTGATATAGTGCTTATGTCCGAAGTAGTAAGTATTACGGAAATATACTCGTGATTCTTAGTTATAGGTATCTTTATATCATTGTAGTAATAAAAAGAAGAATCAATTTGCCCGTAAAAAAATATGGGTAGTAAAAGAATTGATGGGATAAGTAATTTTATTTTCATACCAGCAAATTTTTAAAAAATAATATCACCTGATTTTCAAGCATCTTACTTTATAAGTATACAAACTTATTAAAAAAATTGGCTTTGGTAAATATTTAGTGGTATTTTTAAAATATGGAAATTAAAGAATTTTTACGAATCATTGTAGGTATAAGCGATGATTTTGATATAGAGACTATATCCAGGGACGAATCAAAGAAGGAAATAAACATCAACC
>JBDNFD010000127.1:0-6347 GCA_041689995.1 Flavobacteriaceae bacterium
GTTCGATTTTGGTTTGTCACATACTTCGTAACAACCTTTTGGGAAAACCCAGGCGAGGGGCTCCATATCGATCGGTAGGTCCGTCTGTGCCGAAAGGCTGCAATTATTGACCTCGGCACGCACCCTGATGGGGCCGTCGTGAGACATGCTCGTCTGCGGGCCGGTATCCCCGTTGCTCCAATAATAGGCAATGCCGGGTTGCACATTGGCCACGGAAACCTCCATCAAATAGGGCGAACAGGAAACCACATGCACATCGATCACCGGAAGGGCCGGAGGGGAAGCCACATTTACGGTAAAGCTGGCCGGGGCACTGGTGCAGGTGGCCCCATTGGCGAGCTCGGCGAACACGATATAGACATAGTTGCCCGGGGGATGGGAATCGGTTATGCTATGCATGCCGTCCCATTGAGGCTGGGGCTGGCCGTTCAGGTACCAGGTATAATTCAATTCCTCGTTTTCCGGAACGCTGAGTTCATATTCCGAGTCGCCGCAAACCACCTCGGGACCGGAAATCATTGGGGGTTCCAGGGCCGTTGTGAACGCCACACTTATGGCTTGGGTATCATATTCCCAACAGCCGTTGTCATCTTTCACGAACACAAAATATTGCCCGGACTGGGTTACCTCAAGATTGGGAGCAGTGGTGACCGCATACGGAAAATCACTGAGCTCATTGTGGTACCATTCGAAATGAACAGGAGTAGCTGTTAAGAAATCCGGTATATAAGTCAAAGTAATGCTTTCCCCTTCGCAGGCACTAGTAGGATCTATATCGATGTGCCCCCCGAGCTCAACTGCTTCGACTATCACGGACTGCTCCGAAGTGGCAGGGCAACCGTATTTGTTGGTTACAATAAGTGTAACTTGATGGTCACCTGCAGACAAAGATATTTCCGGGTTTGGCTGGTAGTTCAAAATAACACCACCATCAAAACTCCATTCATATTGCAGCCCCGGGGTATTGTCCGTCGCAAAGAACTGCACGGCTTCGTTCGCACAGCCCCCGGTGTAGGTGAACTCCGCAGAGGGCAACTGGGGCAGATCCAAAGTTGCAAATGCCTCGCAGGGCGCAAAGTTGCCGTTGGGGCCGTTGTATGCAATTTTGATGCCCACTTCATGTTGGCCCGGCGCCAACTGGGCCGTCCAGGATTGGATGCCGTCCGCGTTGGGCGCGCCGGGAATCCAAGTTCCGTTATCGGCATTGAACGAAAACTGGTTGGGCGGGGTTTCCGGGTAATATACCGAGTAGTTGAGCACTTCCACATTGTAGAGACCGTTCCCGGCACAAGACACGTTATATTTCAAACCGGCCACATAGGGGATGAAAAAGTCGATGTCCTCGGAACTGATGCATTGGACCCCATTGTAGTTCTGCACCATTTTAAATTTGGTGTCGTAATGCCCGGGTTCCAATCCCGAGATTTGTAGTTGCAAGGGGTCGTTGACATCCACGGTGGCGCCATAAGGCCAATTGAAAAAATAGGTGTCCACGGTGGCGCCGGAAATCGAAGTGATGTCGATCAAAATGCCATCGCAATCCACCGTGGTCGTATAAGTGGCATCGAGGTCGGGTGCATCTTCGCAACCTGTCTCCGGATCCCCTTCGCCGGGCTCCCCCGTGTCGTTGCAATCGCGGGCTTCCACAATAATGGTCGTATCGGTGCACCCATAAGAATTGGTGACCACCGCGTAATAATCGCCCGGTTGGCCTGCGGCATCGAAGCTAGGGCTGTTCGTACCCACGGCCACACCATCTTTGTACCATTGAATTTGGTCGGTGCCCGCGAACCCACCTTGTTGGTTGATATAGAAGGTGGTATTGGACAAGCCACAGGCATTTACATGGTTGGGCGAGATGGTCACCACCGGCGAAGGGGACACCGTTATGGTAAAAGTGTCCACCGAGGGAAGGGAACACCCGGTATAAACCGTGGCGGTGACCGTATAAGTGGTTGTATTGGCCAATGGAAGGGTATAAGTATAGGAGGTAACATTGTTGGTTTGGGGATCCTGTGGATAGCCATCGCCAAAATCCCAAACAACATTTATAAAGCCATTGGGGGGCTCAACGAAACCAAAATCCACCTCATGCCCCACGCAGGCCGTTGCTGGCGATGGGCCGATGATGGTAATTTCGGGCGAATCGATAATATTCACCAAGAAGGAATTGTTGAAATATACCCCACATTTTCGGGCAGTTACTTTTACCTGTACGTTTTGCAGGGAAACCTGGTTCCATAAAACCATCACCTCGTTGGTGTTTTGTCCGTTGGCTATACTTCCCGCCGATGCCGGAATAATTTCCCAGTAATAGGTTTCAGCATCCGTGGCCGCCACGGCATAAGTGGAGTAGGAACTGCCGCAGGCCTCCGCCTGGCCTTCGGTGAAGTTCAGGTCCGGGATGTCAGGCTCCACCGCAAGGGTATAAGGTTGTGAGGGACAATCCGTGCCGTTCTCGAACCAAACGGAAACTTCAAAGGGGATCATTCCCGCAAAGAAATCCACCTGGATTTCCTCCCCGGTGGAAGGGCCAAAAATTTCACCATTCGTGATTTCCCAATGAGCCGTACTGCCCTCGGGAACAGTGGTGGAATAGGTGACGGGAATACCCGGGCAAACAATGAGCGGACCGGCTATGGAAACAGGGGTTTCAGGGGTTTCTTGGACGTGGATATTCATAAAACCTCCGCAATATATATTGGAAAGCACTTCAACCACATACGTGCCAGCTTCGGGGAAGGTTACCGTAAAGGGGGAGCTGTTTCCTGTTAGAGAATAATTGTCCGGTCCAATAATCATCCAATCAACTGTATTGATCGGTGAACCATTTTCATCATGAAACGCAAATGCTTCTGCGATGGACTGGCATATTTCATCGGGCGATTCCAGGGTTATTGTCGGTTTTACTTTAATGGTAAAAGTTGCGGATCCCGAACAGCCAAGAAGGGTATTGAAATAAGAACAATTTAATGTGACCGTTCCCGAACTTCCCGCTTGGACCACTATTTCATTGCGTTGATCGGTGCCTATTAAAGTAGCACCGGTTCCGTTGGCTTCAATTGTCCAAGTGAAATCCGTTGTGGGCCATTTCGGCAACGAATAAAGTCCTTGGCTGCCAGAACACAGTTTTTCATTGCCCTTGATCGTGCCCTCCACCTGCACCACAGGTATTTTGGCCGTTGTTGAACAAGAAACACATTCCTCGGAACTTGCCGTGATATAGCCGAAACCATCTTCATCGACATCGTTCCAATCCACCGAAATTGAAGTATGGTCCTGATTTCCCCATACGATATCTCCACCAATGATATCCCATTCCAATTTACATTCTTGCCCTTGAATGGAATAAGTGGCGATTGCATCTTCACAAACTACCCCAATACACTCAATTGGCGGGAAAGGCTCTGTCACTTTTATTTTTAATTCATATTCATCCCAACAGCTACATCCGTTAAATACGGTCAACTTTATATTATAAATACCGGGGTTATCATAAATATGAGTAGGTTCGAACTCATTGGATGTATTTCCATCCCCAAAGTCCCAATTGTAATAAAGATCGTCTTCCCCGTCGTTCACAGTACTAAGATTTTCAAAGATCACGGGGCTTTTTGCGCATACGACGATTTCAGGCTGCGGATAAATATTGGGCATTATTCCAAACAATGCCGTGGGAGGATCCAATTTTTCCACGCATTTGTTCATATACAAGATTGTACCGTCAAGCAATACCACTTTAATGTCAATAAAACTATAGGAACCAGTACCCCATTGAATTTCGCAACTTGTACCATCCTGCGATATGGTTGCGGTGCCACCTGTTACGTTCCATTCAACATAGTCAATCGTGCCAACAGCACCTGTAATGGTGTATGTAATAATTGCGTTTTCACAGACCCTTAAACAATCGGTGTCCTCGATATTCCAAAAATCAAATTTCCGGATACCTCCAGCTTCTTGGCAGCCTACCTCCGAACCCAAATCCAAGAACAATCCACATTCCTCTATTACCGTGACCGTTTTCGTAATGGTTTCCGCACAATTTTCGGAAGGTGTAAAAGTATAAGTGCCCGAAGTTTGGTTATCAATTGTTGAGGGATTCCAAGTCCCATTGACCCCATTATCTGAAACCAAAGGTAGATTTGGAGCCGGGGTGCCTTTGCAAATATCGGTGAGAAAGCTGAATTCGGGGACAATACCATAGTTTACCACGATGGTTACCTGGGCTGTATCACAAATATTTGACGAGGTGCAAACTTGGTAGGTCAGGATATAAGTTCCGGGCGTGGTAGGAGGAACGGTAATTACGCCCGAAGAACTTATTGTCGATCCACTGCCATTATCATCCAAAAGAGTTACCGTATATTCATTCAGGGATTGGGGATTCAGGGGTTGACCGCAATAAGTGTCATTGTTCAACACAGATGTCGTGACTCCTCCTTCACAGCTATTTATAGGGAAAAACATAAAATTATTGTCGTTGGCAACAATTTCTGGCGGCGTTATTTCAATGGTGACTTCCCCAATATCACAATGGGAAGGATTATTGGTATTGCATATTTGATATTGGAACGTGTAAATGCCGGTTGACAAAGAAGAAGCGGTAACAAAACCGGTTGAAGTATTTAGATTTATGCCCGGGGGCAAAGGGGTAACAATACTAAGAATCGTATTTGCAGGGTTCGCCGGATCATCATATACAAAATCGTTATCCAACAATGAAAAGTTTATGTTGGAGGTGCATTGGGAAAAGGTTACGGAATCATCGGCCGCAGTGATGCAATCGATGAAGCTGACATCTGGCCCACTATCATTGGCGGAATAGTCAAAAATTGGATCTAAGGGAAAATCATCTTCTATCCCACCACAATCGCGCGTAAAATTTCCTTGTACTTCAAATTCATAGTCGCCGTTCGGGTTGACCCCAAAAAGGGAAAGCGGAACATCAAAACAAAATGTCCCTCCATCACCACTTGGATTTAATGTGGTTGGGCTTGAAATTGTGGCGAGGGTCGCACCATTTTGTACAATATGAAGGCTTATATTATCATAAACCGCTTGATCCGGCAAATTATAGGTTCCACAAATTGTTATATCTTCAGTGGGGCAGTCAATATTTTGAATGGGATTTAAATTGATGCTTCCGTTAAGGGGCGATGCACAGTTGGTTCCACAAATATCATCGATATAAACCTTCCCCCAATGCCCCCCTCGATCGCAATCTGCAATAAGGAACTCTACTGTAACCTGTTGGTTCATGAACTCGGTTACATTAATCCTGTCACAAACCCAGTCCGTATATAATATGGTCGTACCAGTGGTTGGATTAAATTCCGCGAACATACAGTCCTCAATGTTTGAAACTGCAACGATTTGGCGCCGCTTATTGTCATTTTGATCATAAATCCTAATAAGGAAAAAGGGTTGGGCCTCCGAAGAATGACTTGATGGATTTTCAAGAATAAGCGAATAATTAAAATTAAAAAAATCTTGATTGACCGTAAAAGTTCGGCTCATAGTTGTCACATGGATGTAATTAGAGGTTTTGAGATGATTATTCAACCGAATGGCTCGTGATCCTATAAAGACCCGTGGAACTTGTACATCCGGATCAGTACCGTTGGACACTAAACTAACGTAACTGTTGGTATTGTTTAAGGTCGCTGAAGGTGTATATGGAAGCCACCCTGTGGTCACCATTTCTGTATTTACATCCGGGTTTTCCGGAGCTTGAGCTGGAAAAATCGCTTGTCGAAATGTATAAGATGAAAGTGAGTTTTGCCCATTTTCAAAATCGCCATCGGAACAAATCTGCATTGATTTTGATTTCGGAGGATCATATAATTTTCGTTTGTGTGGATATTTTTTGAAAAATTCGACACGCAAAAGATATTTTTTATATTCGGTCAAAGATTCTTGCATTTCGGCCTCTGAAAAGTGTTCATTTTCGCTTTGGGCCGCTTTTTTCATTTTTTCAAGATCTTCAGATGGAACCTTAAAAGAGGGTAAGTGCAAATCGATATATCCCTGAATTTCTTTCTCGGTTTGCTGGATCTGTTCCATTTGCCCATTTTGCGCCAACAATGAACCGATGCCGAAGACAAAAAGTAAAATGAAAGTGGAAGTTTGTAGTGATTTTTTCATGATGACTGGTTTTCACCATCGACCAAGTTACAAAAAAAAATTTAAAATTTCAGAATAACGTGGTTTATGGGCGTTGGTAGTGGTTTTAAGATCGTGGTATGTGGGAAGGAATTATGCCATTATTAATCGTATAAACAGATAAATATTTGCCCATCAGGTTAAGGAAACTTTAGTAAATTTGAATACCCAAATGAATTATA
>JBDNFD010000128.1:0-5230 GCA_041689995.1 Flavobacteriaceae bacterium
GGTTAATCGGTGATGTTAATCGGTTAGTTGTTTAATTGGTTAATCGGTGATCTGTACTGATTAGTTGCTTATTCATTCTCCATTAAACATTAAACATTAAACATTAAACATTAAACATTAAACATTAAACATTAAACATTAAACATTAAACAGTATTCAATATTCATTATTCATTTAACATTATTCATTTAACGGTTATTGATTATTCGTCTTCATTCTCCATTAAACATTAAACATTATTCATTATTCATTTTTCATTTTTCATTTTTCATTTTTCGCTCTTTGCCATTTCCACCAAATATTTTTCAAAAATAATTTTGAACCATTCGGTATAATTCTGTGGGTTTATCAGTATATCTTTTTGTACTGCTTCGGGTTTCATCCATTTCCAATCGGCTACTTCCGCAGAATTTGGATTCGGTTTTTCGTTATATTTTCCCACTAAAATATGATCAAATTCATGTTCTGTAAGTCCATTGTCAAAAGGTGCTTTATAAATAAATGAAATTGAATCTTCCAGCTCGGTAACAAATCCCATTTCTTCCTGCAGCCTACGTTTTCCGGCATTAATATTGGTTTCACCCGCGCGTTGATGACTACAGCAAGTATTGGTCCACAAGCCCGGGGAATGGTATTTTGAAAATGCACGTTGTTGAAGCATCAATTCACCCTGATCGTTATAAACAAAAACAGAAAAAGCTCGGTGCAATTTCCCTTTTTCATGGGCTTCCATCTTCGGCATCAGACCAATTTGTTCATCCTTTTCATTCACCAAAATCACTTGTTCTTCCTGAATTTTTGTGGCTTTCAACAAAATTAAAGCGAAAACCGCATAATTGATCATATCTTGATAATTGGCTCCCACTCCTTCGCTGGCAAGAGTTTTTCCATCGTTGTTTTCAATTTGCTTCACCCGCAATAATTTTTGAAGGATCAAATCCGTGAGCGATCCAATACGCATTTCGCGCCAAGCTTCACCATAATCATGGTTCTTGTTCTCCATTAAATCTTTGGCTTCCGCAATTATTTTGTCATAAAGTAACAAGGCTTTTTCTTTCGAAATATCGGGTCTTTCTGCAATCCCGATTTCCAACTGAACCATCGCCATCACCGAATAATTAATAATCCCAATAAATTCGGGGATTTCACCTTCGTCCACTTTTTGCATTTCATTTTGCTGCAAACCCCGAATTCGTTGTGCTTTAATGAAAATTTGATCTGTCAGTGAAGGAAGCCTCAAAATGCGCCAAGCACTTCCGTAATCTTCCATCTTATTAACAAAGAGATCGCGACAAATTTTAATAACCGCATCGTATTGTTCCGAGGTTTCTTGCATTATGATTGTCAAATTTTGCGTAAATTTCGGGGAAAATTTTATCATTTTCAAAGTTAATTTTCCTTTATGACCATTAATTGCAACGGTAAACTCGTTTCCTTTGATTCCCCGAAAGTTATGGGGATATTAAACCTTTCCCCCGATTCATTTTACGATGGGGGAAAATACAAAAATGAAGCGAAAGCACTCTCCCAAACGGAGAAAATGTTGGACGAAGGAGCCACATTTATAGATGTGGGCGGTTATAGTTCCCGTCCTGGTGCGAAAAAAATTTCTGAAGAAGAAGAGTTGGCGAGAATTTTCCCTTTTTTGGAAAAATTAATTTCGAATTTTCCCAATATCTTATTGTCTGTGGATACTTTCAGAAGTCGGGTTGCGAGAGAATGTGTTCTTGCCGGTGCTGCTATGATAAACGATATCTCTGCCGGAAATTTGGATAAAAATATGTTGATAACCATCGCCGAATTGCAAGTTCCATTTTGTATGATGCATATGCGGGGCACGCCGAAAACCATGCAAAGTCTTACGCATTATGAGGATTTGCTCACAGAGATTTTATTCTATTTTTCGGGAAAAATCCAAATGGCGAGGAAATTGGGTATTAACGATTTACTGATCGATCCGGGTTTTGGGTTTTCAAAACTTCCATCACAAAATTTCAAAATTCTGTCGAAGCTTGAACTATTCAAAGAATTAGAATTACCGCTTTTGGTGGGAGTTTCACGCAAATCAATGATTTACAAAACTTTGGAAACCGATGCGGAAAATGCGCTGAATGGAACAAGTGTTTTACATTCCATTGCATTACAAAAAGGAGCGGACATTCTTCGTGCACATGATGTGAAAGAAGCGAGGGAATGTATTCAATTAGTGGAAATGATCCAAGATTTTCAGTAATTCAAGAAAACCTTCCCTACTTTAACTCAGTTCTTTTTTTTACATTTACCAAAACTTCAAAAATGCCGGATATTCTCGATCTGAACTTTTTCGACATATTGGATATTGTCCTTGTTGCTGTCCTCCTTTATTATATCTACCGACTCGTTAAAGGAACTGCGGCAATTAATATCTTCATTGGGATCGTAATCGTTTATTTAGCTTGGAAACTCACTCAACTTCTTAAAATGGAGATGTTGAGCAATATTCTCGGTGAATTCATTGGGGTTGGAATGTTCGCGTTAATTGTGGTTTTTCAACAAGAAATACGAAAATTTTTATTGATGGTGGGATCGACAAATTTTGGTAATCGTCGAAGTTTTTTCCGTCAATTAAAATTTTTCAAAGACGATTATGAAACCTTGAACAACATTCCGATAATTGTGAAGGCTTGCGAAAAATTAGGAACCACGAAAACCGGCGCCCTAATTGTGATCAAACGAAACACAAGTTTGGATTTTGTAAAAAACACTGGCGATGAAATGAATTTGGAAGTAAACCAGCCCATTATTGAATCTATTTTCTATAAAAACAGTCCTTTACATGATGGAGCAATGGTTATAGAGGACAATAAAATCACTGCCACGCGGGCCATTTTGCCTGTCTCGAACGACCGCGGTATTCCACTCCGTTTCGGTTTACGACATAGGGCGGCCGTGGGCATCACCGAACGCACTGACGCTCTCGCCTTGGTAGTTAGTGAAGAAACGGGACAAATTTCTTATTTACAAAATGGTGCTTTTGAAATGTTCGAATCCCCGGAAGATTTGATCAAAAAAATGAAAGAAGCATTAAGTTAAACGAACCGAAAATCCTTTCGACAAGCTTTTTAAAATTTTCTAAAACAATTCCCGCAAATGTCCTATATTGCTTTTCACATTGTCCATAACATCTTCGGTGCGCCCATTTTTTATCATTTTCACCATAGAAGTTAAGAATCCTTTTACTTGGTCCCATTCGACTTCTGGTGGCATGGCCAACGCATTTGGATCTGTATAGACATTCACCAAAACAGGGCCTGGATGGTCGAGTGCCTTTTTAAGCACTGGCTCTACATTTTCCGAATCTTTGATCGCAAAAGCTGTGAAACCCATGGCTTCCGCTACTTTGTCGAACGGTGGGTTAACCATATCGGTTTGCCAATCGGGATAACCCGCCACCAACATTTCCAATTTTACCATTCCCAATGCGCGATTATTAAAGACAATGATTTTGATGGGAAGTTTATACTGGATTATTGTCATTAAATCACCGAACAACATCGAAATTCCGCCGTCTCCGCTAAAACAAATTACTTGCCTTTCCGGTTGGCTCAGCGCTGCGCCCATAGCTTGCGGCATGGCATTTGCCATGGAGCCGTGATTGAAAGAACCCGTAAGATAACGACCTTTTCCGCCTTTAATAAAACGCGCGGCCCAAACGGCGCTCATTCCCGTATCCACAGTGAAAATAGCATTTGATTGGGCTAGTTGATCGATTGTATGTGCCACATATTCGGGATGAATGTTTTTTTCCTTTCCTTTATTGTTTACATATAAAAGCATATCCTTTTCCGTTTCGGCATATTTCTGTTGTTGTTCCTTTAGGAAATCTGTATCCGCTTTTTCATCTAAAAGGGGAATTAATGCTTGCAAAGTATCTTTAATATCACCCGCGAGCCCCATGTCTACTTTTGCCCTTCTTCCCAGTCTTTCCGGTTTATTATCGACCTGAACAATTGTGTTTTCAGTTGGTAAAAATTCGACATAAGGAAAATCTGTTCCGAGAAGCACCAAAACTTCAGCATCCATCATTGCTTCATATCCAGATTTATGACCTAAAAGTCCGTTCATTCCGGCGGCAAATTCATTATCCTCTGTTTCATAAAATATCTTTCCACGGAAAGAATAAGTAATTGGGGCTTTCAGGATTCCTGCCAACTTTTTTGTTTCTTCGATCGCATTTCGGCTTCCATATCCGCAATAAAGGGTGATTTTTTTATGATCGTTCAAAAGATTGGCCAATTTTCCCAAAGCTTCACCTGAAGGACGATACAGCGGAAGTGGTTTATAATTGACGGTGGAAGTGGGAATTTCTTCAGCGTTGGCCGAGGCAACATCACCGGGAAGACCGACCACTGCAACACCTTTTTGTTCCAATGCTTGTTGGATGGCCATTTGCATTATGTGCGGAAATTGCTTCGGAGTACTCGCCACATATACATATTTGCTACAATCATCGAAAAGTTTAATAGGATTGGTTTCCTGAAAATTGTCCTGTCCCAATTTATAGGTATTAATGGTACTAGCGATAACGATAACTGGATTTCCCGCCCTATTCGCATCGTAAAGACCGTTCACCAAATGGACATGGCCGGGTCCGCTGGAGCCCATGCAGCAACCAATTCCGTTCAATTCCGAATCCATGGAAGCGGCATACGCGCCAGCTTCTTCGTGACGCACATGAATCCAGCGGATACGACCATCTCTTCGAATCGCATCGTTCACTGGGTTCAAACTATCCCCCGTAATGGCATAAACCCTTCTGACACCAGCATTTACAAGCATTTCGACTAATTGATCAGACACTTTTCTTTTCATCCTATACTATTTAATTTCTATAATCTTTCATTCGCTTTTCTTTCCTAAAAATAAAATTCAGTTAGTTCTTTAAGAAGAAACTTGCTGAAGAAAAAGGAAATAAGTTAGAACAGTAGCAAGTTAAATGAAAATCAGGGAACTTTAAAACAGTGCTTCCACTTTAACCAAATTATAACATTGGATTTAATCGTGAATATGAGAGCATTCATCTACAATATATGGGCATTATTGAATAAACTTATAGAGGTCAGTAGATAATTTCATATCTTTGAAGTCAACAAAAACAGGAGTCTTATGAATATTTTCAATGGTCAAAACCTGATAGAGTTCTCTGATCGCTTCAAAAACGACCTTGACTGCAAGGAATATCTTGCGCAGA
>JBDNFD010000129.1:0-18314 GCA_041689995.1 Flavobacteriaceae bacterium
AACCAACTGCCTCAAATGTTCCAAACCCCTATACGGTATCAGGGCTGAACGGTGAAGCCACTTACGAATTCTATGTTCGTGCCAGTTGTAGTGACGGTTATAGTGAATGGTCCGGACCCAAGAGTTTTACTTATTCCAGTACAGGAAATCCCAAAGATTATTTACCGTTAGCCGAAGCAAACTCTTGGAGCTACAGTAATGAGAAATCATTTAATGGTGGGGCACCGGTTCAAAGCGAAGAAACTATGACGGCTGGCGCAGCCTCTGAAGAAAATGGAATGATGTATTATCCGATGGAAAATGATGATCCAGCGGGAGCAGGTTTTATGACGGATACCTTTTCTAATGGAACACTGCACCAAGACGGCGATCAAATGATTTATAATGGTTCTATTATTATTGAGATTGATCAATTGCAAATGGATCCGGTGGAAATCATGATTGACAACGGAGTTATTTTCAGTGAAACCGCAGCTGCTGGTACTCAATTGTTCACCTTTGAAGGATCGGAAACCCAAACGCTCGATATCGGGGTTCTTGTTCCTGTCACAATGGAATATATTGTCACGACCACTAATGTGGAATTTTTGGACAGCTACACCACGCCTAACGGCGATGTTTATGAAGACGTTCTGCAAGCGGATTTAGTTATTTCGGGATCGGATGTTGCGGTATATAATGGACTGCCCATTACCGTTATGGCTAATCAAGATATTATAACGACCACAAATTTTTATGCAAATGGGATTGGAATGATTTATAGTAGCGTAATTGACAACTATGAATTTGAAGATTTATCATTGTTAGGTTTACCTCAAATTCCAAATGTCCATATTGAAGGTTCGCAGGAATTAACAGCTCACACTTTGAACTAATTCAATTCTTTATGAAATAATAATAGGGCGCAGATAATGCGTCCTATTTTTTTGAAATTAAATTAGAGCTTTGCTTAAAATAGAAATTGGATGCTCTGCTTCCCGAGGTGTCCCATCTTTTATTTGATGCCGACAGCTGGTTCCATTTGCAGCAATGACAGTTTCTTTATCGGCTCTTCTTACCGCAGGAAAAAGTGTTTGTTCCCCGATATTCATACTCACTTCATAATGTTCCTTTTCAAACCCAAAACTTCCGGCCATTCCGCAGCAACCCGAAGGAATGACTGTCACGTGGAAATTCTTCGGCAAATTCAATATGTCGAAAGTACATACAACGTTTGATAAGGCTTTCTGATGACAATGACCCTGAATTTTAATGATCTTTTTTTTAGCAGTGAATTGTGATGATTTAATATGACCAAGTTTTATTTCATTTTGAAGAAATTCTTCTATCAAGAACACATTTTTTGCCAACTTTTTGGCTGCGATTTTATCATTTGCCAATCTTGAATATTCATCGCGAAAGCTCAAAATTGCAGAAGGTTCAATTCCCACCAAAGGTGTTTTTTCATTAATTATTCCCCGGAAAATTTCGATGTTTCGATCTGCACATTTCTTTGCTTGCTCCAAAAAACCTTTGGAAATAAAGGCTCTTCCACTTTCACTATGAGCAACGATTTTAACTCCATAATTTAATTTCACCAATAAATTGATACAGTCAACACCGATTTGGGTATCCAAATAATTAGTGAATTCATCCACAAAAAGATAGACGATTTTTATCGGGTTTTCTGGTTTTAAATTTATTTCCCCCGCAGCAATAATTTTACGTAAACTCCTTTTTGAAATCTTTGGAATGCTACGTTCTGGAGCAATATTCAGCAGATTTTTGAAAATTTTTGACGTCCAAGAATTGGTACAAAACGAGTTGTAAATAGTCGGTGCAATCGAAGCAAAATGGTTCAACCGATTATTATAGGCGAAGAGTTTAGTGCGCAGGGAACTGCCATGTATTTTTTGATAATTATATTGAAATTCAGATTTAAGCACCGCCGCATCTACGCTAGAAGGACATTCATTTTGGCAACCCTTACAGCTAATACAAAGATCGAAGACTTCTTTTAACTCCTCATGATCAAATTTATTTGGTTTTTCACTGGTTGTTAAAAATTCCCTCAAGGCGTTTGCCCGGGCACGTGTGGTGTCTTTTTCGTTTCTGGTAGCGCGATAACTCGGGCACATGGTTCCTCCTGAAGCCGCACTTTTCCTGCAATCGCCACTACCGTTACAGCGCTCCGCCGCACGTAAAATTCCGAGGGAATCCGAAAAATCCATTAGGGTTTCTATTTCTGGCTCTTCTCTTCCGGGTTCATAGCGTAAAGAAGTTTCCATTGGAAGCGCATCAGTAATTTTCCCCGGATTGAAGATTCCATGCGGATCAAAAACTTGTTTGATATTTCGGAACAGTTCGTAATTGGCTTTTCCCACCATTTTTTCGATAAATTCCGCACGCACGCGACCATCGCCATGTTCACCGCTTAAAGAACCTCCATACTTTTTTACCAAGTCTGCTACTTCTTCCGCAATTTGTTTAAATAACCGGACATCATCGTGTTTTTTGAGGTTCAAAATTGGCCGGAGATGCAACTCCCCTGCCCCGGCATGCGCATAATACACTACATTTTGTCGGTGGGTTTTCATTATTTCCGAAAATTCTGCAATATAATTGGCCAAATCAGGCAAAGCGACCGCCGTATCTTCTATGCAAGCCACCGCTTTTTCATCGCCTACAATATTGCCCAACAAGCCCAACCCAGCTTTTCTCAGTTCCAGCGCCATTTCAATTTCTTCATTATGAAGCACCGGATTAGCATAGCTTTCGGTATTATTATTTAACACGTCCAATAAATTTGCAACTTGGAGTTTCAGTCCTTCTTCGGAATCATCGCATAATTGCAACATTAAAATCGCCTTGGGATCACCTTCAATAAAAAACTTATTTTTCTGATATTTCAAGTTGTCTTTGGTGCAATCCAAAATCACCTTATCCATCATTTCACAGGTATATAAATTGCATTGCATCACAGGATTTACGGCCAACAAACAAGATTCAATAGTGGGGAAATGAGCCGCAACCATAGCCGTTTTTTTTGGGGGAAGCCGGTCGAGTTTCAGTTTTATTTTGGTGGTAAATGCCAAAGTTCCTTCACTTCCGGTCAGCAATTCGCACATATTAAACTTTTTTGTACGATTGGAAAATAGTTCAGTGTCCAGCAAACAATCAACGGCATAGCCAGTATTTCTTCTATGAATTTCCGGTTTTGGAAATTCCTGCCGTATTTTCTCTTGTGTATCCTTTTGGGAAAGTTTTTCGTAAATAGTTCGGTATATTTTTCCTTCTAAAGAATCCAATTTCATTTTTTGTTCAAATTCTTCCTTGGAGATTTCCTTAAAAATCACTTCGTTTCCATCAGATAATAGGGTGTGCAATTCCAAGACTTTATCGCGTGTCACCCCGTATTTGATGGACGTGGTCCCACAGGAATTATTGCCCACCATTCCTCCAATCATAGCGCGATTGGAAGTGGATGTATTTGGACCCAAAAACAAACCAGAGGCTTCAATCTGTCGATTCATATCGTCACGGATCACCCCAGGATGTACGGTAATAGTCTCATTAACGGAATCAATATCAATGATTTGTGCAAAATATTTAGAAATATCCACTACGATTCCACCTCCGATGCATTGTCCCGCCAAAGAAGTTCCTGCCGCTCTCGGAATCATTGAAGTATGGTTTTTCTGACAAAAACGTATAATTTTCTTTAAATCAGAAATTGTTTTTGGAAGAATCACTGCCAAAGGAATTTCACGATAAACCGATGCATCTGTAGCGTATAATTTTGTGGTGAGGCCGTCAACTAACAACTCGCCTTCTAATTCATTTCGCAATAATTGCAGTAAATTTTGCACGTCTTTTTTCTTTAAAAATACATAAAATAGTCTTCAAAAAATTTCTAGGAAATCATAAAATAGTTAAAACCAAAAAAAGAATAGTCATTCTTCATTTATTAGGCTATTTTTTTTCGGTTTCCGTACCTTTGCACCTTTCTCAAAATAAGGGCGATTTTTGGCCAATAATAATACATTCCGGCAAATATAATCAATAATAAAAAAAATGGCCATTGACAACCAAGAAGAACGTATCCCTATTTCAATTTCATTGGATTCCACTTTGGCGTCAGAAAATCTGCATCCAATAGTCGGCCAAAATAAAAACCGCATTCTGTTTATTTCGAGTTTAGCGGTGCTTATTTCAGTATTTATCAGTTTTATTGCCAAATTCCTGATCAACCTCATTCATTTGATCACCAATATATTCTTTTATGGTGAATTTTCTTTTGTCAATCTCGGACCTGCTGGAAACAACCTCGGATTATTCGTTATTATTATTCCAGTCATCGGTGGACTTGTGGTAGGTCTTTTGGTGCTTTATGGTTCCAAAGGCATTCGCGGACATGGAATTCCAGAAGCCATGGAACAGATTTTAACCAACAAGAGCCGTATTAGTCCGGTGCTGACTTATTTGAAACCAATTGCTTCAGCCATTGCAATTGGTACAGGAGGACCTTTTGGTGCGGAAGGTCCAATCATCTCCACCGGTGGCGCTTTGGGTTCCACTATGGGACAAGTGATGAAAATCACCTCAAACGAACGGAAAATTTTACTTGCTGCGGGAGCGGCCGCTGGTATGTCGGCAATTTTTGGATCACCAATCGCCGCCATATTTTTGGCCATAGAACTGTTGCTATTCGAATTTTCGCCGCGATCGATCATTCCAGTCGCACTGGCTTGTATTACAGGGGCTGCGGGTCATCATTTGTTATTTGACGTGGAGCCTTTTTTCAAAATGGAATATGTTGCCATTCCCAGCCACGGCGCTCTTGCGCTATATAGTCTGATGGGGGTCGTGATCGGCATTTTGTCCGTAGGAGTTTCCAAATCAATTTATTGGATAGAAGATATGTTCGAAAAACTGCCAATTCATCTGATGTGGTGGCCAGCAATTGGTGGTATTGCCGTTGGCGTGATTGGTTATTTTGCTCCGAAAACTTTGGGTGTCGGATACGGAAATATTACGGACCTTCTTACTGGTTCTTTATCCCTACAAGTAATTTTTGGATTGTGTATTTTAAAATTTCTTTCCTGGG
Source organism: Flavobacteriaceae bacterium (assembly GCA_041689995.1). GTDB lineage: Bacteria > Bacteroidota > Bacteroidia > Flavobacteriales > Flavobacteriaceae > DASSWG01. The sequence continues at coordinate 5,087 of JBDNFD010000129.1, forward strand.
CCATTGCACTTGGAAGTGGAACTGCTGGCGGAACATTGGCGCCGTTGATGATTATTGGTGGAGCTACTGGAAGCCTTTTGGGTTCTTTGTTAATGTACCTTTTTCCCGGATTGGATATTTCTTTGCCTTTGGCAGCTTTGTTGGGAATGGGCGCCATGTTTTCGGGAGCTTCGCGCGCCGTTCTGACATCTATTATTTTTTTCGTGGAAACCACAGGTGAAGCGAATGCACTTTTGCCATTATTGGCTGCTTGTTTGGGATCTTACCTAATTTCCTTCATATTCATGAAAAATACAATAATGACGGAAAAAATTGAACGTCGCGGGGTGCGTGTTCCAGATTCCTACGAATCTGATTCCCTCGGAAAGGTTCGGGTTCAGGAGGTTATCAAAACCAATAGTTTTGTTTTAAGCGAAGATAGTATAATTGCTGAAGCACGCGAATGGCTGCATGAACACGAAGAATACAAAAGCAATTATTTCGTTATCTCAAATGAAAAAGGAGAATACCGCGGAATTTTGAGTTCTTCAAGTTTATTTGGAGGCCATCATCTGGACGAAGCTCCGATCGGCACTTTGGTTCGACGTAAAAATATTTCCATTTCCAAAGATGATAATCTGCGAACGGCCGTAAAACGCATGGCGATTGAAAATATTGATGTTCTTCCGGTTATTGATAGAAAAGATGGAACTGAACATATTATTGGAGTTGTAGGCTATCAGGATATTATAAAAACTTACAAAGAAGAAATGGAGGAAAATATCCAACAAGATCCCAATATTTCTTTGAGGCGTAAATCTTTGAAAATTTTATTGCGAGGGAAAAATTTGATGACCAAAAAATAAACTGACAGCTATTTATTGTTCAATTCAATTTCAAACAGTTTACCGGGCGATCCTTCGCTACTGAGAAAAATTTTCCCGTTCGGTCCAAACGTCAATCCTTCTGGCTGGGGAAATTTATTTTTATTCATCCGGAAAATCCTTTTTGCATTTTCGGCTTCGTAGAGAACAATGGCTGGATATTTTGAAATTAATACATATAGATTATTATTGTTCAAGGCAATTTCCGAAGGTTGAAATTCTATCTTTTTTTCTGCATTTTCAAAAGGAAATTCAAGTTTGTACACAGGCTCTGTAAGAAATGATTTTGTTTGCAAGTCAAAAGCATAAATCTCTTTATAGTTATGTCGATTTCCTTTTTCCTTTTCCTTGATCAATAATAATAACCTATTCGCATTTTCATCATAAGAAAGGCCTTCAATATCTACTCCGTCCGGAAATGGAGAAGAATAAATCATGGTGTTCCCCGGAACTTTTCCAGAGTCAAAATCCTTGATCTCGAACAAACTGCCATCGCTTCGTAAAACAAAAGCTGTGTTTCCCACTATCGTAATTCCTTCATAATCACCTTCTTTTCCAAAATGAATTTTTTTGGTGATTTTCTCCTCCGAAAGATCGAAAATAAAAATAGTTCCAAGTTCATCTTGAACGCAAGCGATTTGATTTTCAGATAAGTATGCAATTCCGGAAATTTCTTCCAGTTCGTTTGGAAGTTCCCATTCATGCACCACCACAATATTATTGAATTCTGAATCTTGGTCGCTTGTTATTTTGGTGAAACACATATAAAGACCCACAATTATTAATGAAATCAACAAAACGATCCAAAGTACAGGATTCTTTTTGATCAGTTTAGAGCTTGCCATTTATTTATAAAGATTAGCAGCAATTTCCCTAAAAAACAGGAATTTCTTTCACAATAAATACATAAAAAAATAAAATTGGAATGAAATCCAATTGTTTAAAACCCAGATTTCCAAAGGTTAAAATTTTCATAAGATTAGAAAAGAAACTCGTATCTACTTGGGTTTCAATTTAAATCCTTTAGTTTTGCAATTCGACGGAAAGGTTTTAATCAAACTTTTCTAAAACAATAAATTGAAAAAACATAATTTATGAGTCAAGTAAAGCAAAATGACACCGTAAAAGTACATTACACTGGAAAATTGACAGATGGTCAAATATTCGATAGTTCCTTGGAACGCGAACCCCTCGAATTTACATTGGGAAAAGGAATGTTGATTCCGGGATTTGAAAAAGGATTGCTGAATATGGAGCCAAATGAAAAGAAAACGGTCACAGTTCCTTGTGATGAAGCTTATGGAAAAGTGAACGAAGATCTTTTTCACGAAGTAAAAAAAGAGCAACTTCCCCCAGAAGTCAAACCAGAAGTGGGAATGGGCCTAGTATCAAAAAACCCGGACGGCAGCGAGAACCAATTGAGGGTTACAGAGGTGAAGGAAGATTCGATTATCGTGGATGCAAATCATCCATTGGCAGGAAAAGATTTGGTTTTTGAATTGGATCTAGTTGAGATAAAATAGTAAGGAAACACTTTTTTTTAAATTAAACACGGACACGAACAGTCCGTGTTTTTTTTTGTTTAAACCTGTAAGAAATCGGAAAAAACAAACCTTAAATCCTTCTTAATATTAGTAGCGATTATATTTGGAAATGATCGAAAATTATCGTACCATGAGGAATTATAAAACCGTCATAATAAAGGCACTATATGAGACAGCTCAAGATTACGAAGCAGGTTACGAACAGGGAGTCAAAATCACTGGATAAATACCTTCAAGACATTAGTAAGGTCGGATTGATAACCGCTGAAGAGGAAGTTGAGCTAGCACAAAAAATAAGGGCAGGCGATCAAATGGCCCTCGAAAAACTAACCACCGCCAATTTGCGCTTTGTTGTTTCCGTGGCGAAACAATATCAAAATCAAGGCTTGACTTTGCCCGATTTGATCAACGAAGGCAATGTAGGTCTCGTAAAAGCGGCAAAACGTTTTGACGAAACCCGTGGATTTAAGTTTATTTCCTATGCCGTATGGTGGATTCGCCAATCCATTTTGCAAGCACTGGCAGAACAATCACGCGTTGTCCGGTTGCCGCTCAATAAAATTGGCGTAATCAACAAAATCAATAAAGCATATTCACATTTGGAGCAATCATTGCAGCGCCCACCTTCTGCCGATGAAATTGCAAAAGAGTTGGATATGACTGTCGTGCAAGTGAAGATTGCCGTTAAAAATTCTGGACGTCATTTATCGATGGATGCACCTTTCCGCGAAGGCGAAAATGAATCAAACTTATACGATATCTTGAGTTCCGGCGAGTCGCCAAATCCCGACAATGATTTGATGCGTGATTCCTTAAGTATCGAAATAAACCGCGCTTTGGAAACCTTATCTCAACGCGAAGCCGACGTGATCCGACTGAATTATGGTATCGGAAACCAGCCAGCAATGACCTTACAGGAAATCGGTGATATATTCGACTTGAGCCGCGAACGTGTAAGACAAATTCGTGAGAAAGGAATTCGAAGGTTAAAACATCAGTCGAAAAACAAGATCCTAAAAACCTATCTGGGATAATGTTTAATGTTTAATGTTTAATGTTTAACTAAAGCTGAATACTTAACACTGTCCACTATTTTCTTGGTGGTTTTGCAGGTCTTACCTCAATTTTGCTGGGCAAACTTCGCGGATTCATTTTGATTAGGTCCATTACCAAATCACCGATGTCTTCTGGTTGAATTTTCCATGCGTCTTTTTCCCCCGGCTCGTTCCCGTTAAAATGACTGGCTACCGATCCTGGCATAATTGTGGAAACTTTGATGTCGTACTGCCGTAAATCGAGCATCACCGCTTGCGTAAATCCTACCACCCCAAATTTGCTGGCATTATAGGCCGAACCATTTGCGAAAAAATTAGTACCCGCCAAACTAGAAACGGTTATAAAATACCCTTTACTCTTTTTCAATTCTTCCACCGAAGCTTTTATCGAGTAAAAAACCCCGGTCAAATTTGTGTCAATAGTTTCTTTCCACTGATGATCGGTGATTTCCCATATAGGCGCATAATGTCCCAAACCGGCGTTGGCGATCACATAATCCAATGAACCGAAAGTTTCCACAGTTTGGCGAACAGCATCCTGCTGATCGATCAAATTTCGCACATCTGCTTTTAAACCGAGGGCTTTGGCTTTGCCATTTTGGTTTAATTCCTTTGCGGCACTTTCGGCAGAAGTCAGGGAGCGGCTTGTGACTACCACATTTATTCCTTGGTTCATCATAACTTTGGCGACACCCAAACCGATTCCTTTGGAACCTCCGGTAATTAATGCTGTTTTTAATTTCAAATTCAAATCGTTCATATATTTTTTATTTTAATAATTGCTTAAAGGTAAGGACAAAGAGAAAGATACTGAACTAAAAGAAGGGTTTTCACATGTATTTAACGGAAATGATTTCTACTCCGGTTTTGTTAAAAAGAAGATAAAGAAAATAATTTTTGCAGAGAAGAATTGTTTCTTTGCAAACAGCATGAAATCAATTAAGAAAATTTTCAAAAAGCCATGGGTGAAATGGTCTTCTATCACAATTGGAGCTGTGGTTTTATTGTTCATATTATTTTTTTGGAGCATTTATTTAGGAGCATTTGGCGAAATTCCCACTGAAAAACGTCTGACCGACCTGAAGCAAAGCCAAGCTACCGAAGTGATGGGAATGAATGGCAAACTCATTGGAAAATATTATTTCTTGGATCGGCGGTCCATACCTTATGAAAAGATGCCGCAATATTTGATTGATGCTCTGATCGCAACTGAAGATATGCGCTTTTACGAACATGAGGGAATCGACAAAATAAGTTTGTTGCGCGTATTTTTCAAAAGTATCCTACTTTTAGATGAATCTGCCGGCGGAGGAAGTACGATCACCTTGCAACTTGCAAAAAACCTCTTTGGAAGAACCGATTATGGTTTTGGCAGTATTGTGATCAATAAACTGCGCGAAAGCATTATCGCCCGTCGCATCGAAGATATTTATTCGAAAAAGGAAATTTTACAACTTTACCTGAACACTGTTCCTTTTAGCGGAAATACCTATGGAATTGAAAGTGCTTCCAGAAAATTCTTCAATATTCCTGCCAGTGAATTATCCCTTACCCAAGCGGCCACTTTGGTCGGAACGTTGAAAGCAAATCATGGTTATGATCCGAAATTGTTTCCTGAAGCGGCGAAAACCCGAAGGAACACGGTTTTGCTTCAAATGATGAAGTATGGATATCTCAGTAAACCGAAAGGAAAACTTGCGATGCAAGAACCTCTTATTTTAGACTATCAGTATTTTGATCACAATAAGGGATTGGCGCCATATTTTCGAGCTGAAGTTAAACAACAGGTAATCGCTATTTTGAAGGAAATCAATAAAAAACAAAGTGCCGATTATAATATTTACACCGATGGATTAAAAGTATATACCACACTAGATGCAAAAATGCAGGCTTTAGCGGAAAGTTCTATGCGCGATCATTTGGCGAAATTGCAGGAACAGTTTGAAAAAGCATACGACAAAAACGCTCCGTGGTTGAAAAATGAAGAAATTTTGAAAGATGCAGTAAAAAATTCACCCCGTTATTCGAAATTAAAAACACAAGGTCTTTCCAATCTTCAGATTATGGATTCAATGGAAATGAAAAAGAAAATGACCCTTTTTTATTGGAAAGGCGATTCAACGCTAACGGCTTCCTCCATCGACAGTTTACAACATTATCTTAAACTTCTGAATGTCGGAATGATTGCAGTGGAACCTTCTTCCGGTGCTGTGCGTGCCTATATTGGCGGTATCAATCATCGCCATTTCAAATATGATCATGTTAGCCACAGCGAGCGACAAGTTGGTTCCGCTTTCAAACCAATCGTATATGCCGCTGCATTGCAATCGGGCATTGAACCTTGCTCCTATTTCCCCATAAAAGCTGTCACATATACCGATTTCAATAATTGGACGCCCACCAATTCCTCCCATCAATATGATCAGGAATTGAGCTATTCAATGAAATTTGCATTAAGCCGATCCATTAATACCATTGCCGTAAAAGTTCTGCGCAAAACGGGTATCGAAAATGTTATTGGACAAGCGCGAAAAATGGGGATTGACTCTAAAATAGACAGAGTTCCGTCCATTGCCTTGGGAACGGTTTCGATGAGCGTGCAAGAACTTGCGAAAGCTTACACCACTTTTGTGAACGATTCACGGGTTTCCAAACCTTTTTATATTTTGAAAATTGAAGATAAAGAGGGCAAGGTGCTTTTTGAACACAAAAAAGAAGTATCGGCCGATCCTGCATTTTCAGAAAAAACCAGGCAGTTAATGATCGAGTTTATGAAGGCAACAGTAAATGAAGGCACCGCGGTGCGACTGCGTTCGGAATATAATTTGAAAAATGATATCGCCGGAAAAACCGGAACTACCCAAAACAATAAAGATGCATGGTTTGTATCCGTCATGCCAAAGTTGGTCACCGTCACTTGGGTCGGGAATGACGATCATCGAATTGGTTTCAGCAGCACCGCCATTGGTCAAGGCGCAAATGCCGCGCTTCCTATTTTTGCCAATTTGCTTCAAAAAATGAATGCCGATCCTTATTTCGATCCAATTACACATGCAAATTTCAAACATCCCTCAAACGAAGTGCTCGACGCTTTGGATTGTGAGCCCACCAAGCGACCGGGTTTCTTCAAACGAATTTTTGGATCACGCGACAAGACGAAAAAGGAATTCAAAAAGAAGAAGAAAAAAGGCTTTTTCGGCCGACTTTTTGGCAAAAAGGATAAAGAATCTGACAAGTAGCATATCTTTCTGGAATTCCAAAATCTAATTTTTTCTGCTGGAATCATAAAAACAGATAGTTCTGTACTTGTAAAATACATTCGTACTTTTGCGGAAAAGAAACATTCATTATGGATTTCGAAGATTTCTCTCGGTTTTTTTATGACCTTTTTCTGAAAATGGGACTTCCCTCTACCCTCTCGGGATTTTTCAGTATTATTCTGAATTTAATTTGCGTTCTAATTATAGCTTATTTTATCAGCAAATTATTGCGAATTATTTTGGTGAAAGTGTTCCAGAAGGTTTTTTCAAAAGCTAACACGCAATTTGATGATTATTTTATTGAGAATAAGGTAATCTTCAATCTAACCAATTTGTTGATGCTTTTTATTGTAAAATCCTTCGTTCCCATTGTTTTTGTTCATTTTAAAAATTTCATCCCGGGCATATTCACCTTTTTGGATATTCTGATCCTTTTCGCCATTATCTGGACGGTTCGAAGCTTTTTCAATACGGTCAATAGCTATTTAAAAACCTTGGAATCCTTCAAAAATAAACCGGTTGACAGCTACGTGCAAGTGATCATGATATTCGTGTGGTTACTCGGTTTTGTCCTAGTTTTTTCACTCCTTACAGGCGACACACCTTGGGAGTTTTTAACCGCATTGGGTGCAATTTCCGCAGTGATTTTATTGATTTTTAAAGATACTATTTTAGGATTTGTGGCCAGTATCCAAATATCGGTGAACGATACCGTTCGCATCGGCGATTGGATCACCATGGAAAAATTCAGCGCCGATGGAAATGTCATCGAAATCAATTTGAATACCGTGCTTGTCCGGAACTGGGATAACACCGTCACCTCCATTCCAACTTATTTTTTAAACTCGGAACCATTCACAAATTGGCGTGGAATGGAGGAATCTGGTGGAAGGCGTATCAAACGGTCCATATATGTGAAAGCATCGAGCATACGATTTTTAACCCCAGAAGAAATCGAGCAACTCGGAAAAATTGATTTACTAAAAGAATACTTGAACGATTGGGAAAAAAATGTCGGCCAAAAAAGAAACCGGGAGGATAGTTCGTTTTTTGTGAATCAACGGAATTTAACCAATTTCGGGGTTTTTCGGAAGTATGTGAATATATATCTTCAACAGCGGCCAGACCTGCGCCAGGATCTTTTCTTGATATGCCATCAATTGGAGGCGACCCCGCACGGAATTCCATTGGAAATATACGTGTTCTCCAAAGCACTTTCCTTTATGAAAATAGTCCCGATAAAAAGTGATATTTTTGATCATTTGTACTCCGTTCTACCGTTTTTTCACCTGCAAACTTTTGAGCTTCCCTCCGACGGGGTTTTTACCATCGAAACATTGAGCAAGGGAACAAGCTCTTGATAAATCCCATTTTTTGGTTTTTGTACAATAAAAATTTGAAGTTGAAAAAAAATCAGTGCTTTGTTGTTGAACAGCATCTTTAACTTGCAAAATAGAATCCAAGAAATGTGCGTGTTTTTTATGTAATTCTAATTCATTTTTTACTGCTTAGCCGGGTGGTATAATTAATCATACAAGTTTTGCATGCCCGTTGCATCTATTAATGTGTATATTTGTCAGGTTTATGAAAATATTGATTTCACTTTCTATGTCATTGCTATTTCTTTTTCAAGGAACTGCAGCCAATATGGAGATTTGTGAACAAATCGAACAAATATCCCGGGTTTTTTCACATTATCAAGAACACAGGGAATCTGACGGATATTCTTTTCTTGAGTATATTTATGAAGATTACATTAGCGATGATGAAAACTTGGACGACCACTATCAAGATTCAGAACACGACAATGCGCCTGTCCATTCTAACCATCAATGTTGTCAACATTTTGTGTTCTTTGCGTATTTTCATCCTTCCGTGATTAATACTATTCAAAACGAGGTACAAAATCAGTTTAATTCATATTCATTCAACTTCAGTTCCAGGTACCTGGAATCACTTTTCCAACCCCCAAGAGTTTAATTCAGTTTTCATAGGATAGCTATATCCTTTTTCTACAGGTCAAAAGTTCTTTATACCTGCTATTTTACATTTCAAAACTGAATTAAATTTTCAAATTATATGATCAACAAAATCATCGCTTTTTCCATTCGGAACAAGCTTATCGTGGGACTGATGGTAATCGCCCTCGTGGGGGTGGGCGTGTATTCAATGGCCACCATCAACCTGGGCGCACAGCCCGATATTACCAATAACCAGGTACAGGTAATTACACAAGCCCCCAACCTGGCCACCGAAGATATTGAGCAATTTGTAACCTATCCCGTGGAGCTTGCAATGGCCAACCTGCCGGGCGTTACCGAAATCCGATCCATATCCCGCTTTGGGCTCTCAGTGGTGACCATTGTTTTTAAGGACGATATGGGCACCTACCTGCCGCGACAACTCGTGGGCGAACAACTCAACGAAGTCAAATCTGAAATCCCCGAACAGTTTGGCAGTCCCGGAATGGGACCTATTACCACTGGTCTGGGCGAAATCTATCAATATACCCTTAAAGCTGAAAATGGCTACGAGGATAAATATTCGCCAACTGAATTAAGGACGATACAAGACTGGATCGTGAAACGCCAGATGGCTCTTACCGAAGGGGTGGTGGAAGTCAATGCCTTCGGCGGAGAGATCAAGCAGTACGAAATTGCCATTGATCCCGCCAAATTGAACGCAATGGATGTTACGATGGCCGAGGTCTTTAATGCCCTTCAGGAAAACAACGTCAATACAGGTGGTGCCTATATCGAAAAAAATAAAATGGCCAATTTTATCCGTGGGGAAGGCCTGGTGCGTTCCCTTGAGGATATCCGGCAAATTGTGATCAAAAATAAAAACGGAATTCCCATATTAGTGAAGGACGTGGCCGAAAAAGTACATTTTGGCAGTCAGGTACGTTACGGGGCGTTTACCCAAGATGGCCACGAAGCCGTAGGTGGAACGATTTTAATGCTACGTGGAGCCAATCCAAATACCGTGGTCAACAATGTTAAAAACCGGATAAAAGAAGTACAAAAATCTTTGCCGGAAGGCTTGAAGATCGTTCCCTTTTTAGACCGGAGTGAATTGATTGGAAGAACAACTGCTACCATAGAAAAAAACCTTGTGGAAGGGGCTCTTATCGTGATTTTCGTGCTGGTGCTCCTCTTGGGAAGTATCCGTGGCGGATTGGTAACGGCTTCCCTGATCCCACTTTCGCTTTTGTTTGCCTTTATTTTAATGAAGGCTTTTGGCATTTCGGCCAATTTAATGTCCTTGGGGGCAATTGACTTCGGTATCATTGTCGATGGAGCCGTGATTATTGTGGAGGGAACGGTGCACGTAATTGAAAAACGCATCAAGGCCGGAAAACGCAACTTCGGACAGGCGCAAATGGACGAAGTGGTCTATGACGCGAGTAGTACGGTAATGAATTCGGCCTTTTTTGGGCAAATCATCATTCTAATTGTTTTTACCCCTATTTTATTTTTGACCGGGATCGAGGGAAAAATGTTCCGCCCTATGGCGTTTACCTTTGGCTTTGCCGTTTTGGGGGCAATCATTTTATGCCTTACCTACGTACCAATGATCGCTTCGCTCACGATGAAGCCGGCCACCAAAAAGAAAAACTGGTTCCATAAAGCGGAAGATAAAATTTCAGGCTTCAGTAACGGGATGATGGCCCGGATCAACAAGGGCTATCGCCCGGTTATTTTAAAATCGTTGAACCATCGTATTATCGTACTGGTCATAGCCGTTCTGCTGCTGGTGGGTGCCGGATATTCCTTTAGCCGAATGGGGGGTGAATTCATCCCCAGTATCGATGAAGGCGATATCGCGATGCAGGCCCTGATACGGCCGGGAAGTTCGCTGAGCGAATCCATTGAAACATCTAAAAGGATCGAGGATATCGTTATGGACAATTTCCCAGAAGTGGAAACTATGGTTGCCCGCATTGGGGTCTCCGCTATCCCCACCGACCCGATGCCGATGGATATTGCAGATACCTATATTATCCTGGACAAGAATAAAGATAATTGGGTCTCTGCGGAAACCAAAGAAGAATTGGTTTCTAAAATCAAGGAAAAACTATCGGTTGTTCCCGGGGTCAATTTTGTTTTTAGCCAGCCTATGGAACTGCGTTTTAATGAACTTCTGACCGGCGTTCGGGAAGATGTTGCCATCAAACTGTACGGCGAAGACCTCGATGTACTTTCAGAAAAGGCAGCAAAAATGGCCGAAATCATCAAGACGGTGACCGGTGCTGCCGATGTGAACCTGGAGGCGACTTCCGGGCTTCCACAAATGACGGTACGCTATAACCGAAAAAAAGTAGCCCAATATGGGTTGAACATTCAGAAATTGAACCAATACGTGAGCACCGCATTTGCAGGACGTACTGCCGGGGTCATTTTTGAGGGCGAAAAGCGTTTCGATATGGTGGTGCGTTTGGATAAAGAGCATCGACAGAGTATCGATAACCTAAAAAACCTATTGGTCGACCTGCCCGGTGGAAACCAGATCCCCATCAAGGAAGTGGCCGACATCAGTTATCAGCCCGGTCCGATGCAGATTTCAAGGGACAATACTTCCCGGCGGATTTCGGTGGGCGTAAACGTACGTGGCCGCGATGTGGAATCAATGGTCAACGATATCCAGGATAAACTGGATGAACAATTATATCTGCCACCGGGATACCGTGTTTCTTATGGCGGCGCTTTTGAAAACCTGCAACGGGCCAAAGAGCGTTTAACTATAGTGGTTCCTATCGCCCTGGCACTTATTTTCCTGTTGCTCTATTTCGCTTTGGGTTCAATTTCCCAGTCGATAATGATCTATATGGCAGTTCCCTTGGCAGCTATTGGTGGGATTTTCGCCCTTGTTATTCGGGGGATGCCCTTTAGTATCTCGGCCGGGGTTGGGTTTATCGTGCTCTTTGGGGTCGCGGTATTGAATGGCCTGGTGCTGATAAGTAGGTTGAATTCATTAAAAGCCGAAGGGGTAATGGATATAAAAGAGCGAATTTTAACGGGAACGCAGGAGCGGTTACGCCCCATTTTATTGACCGCTCTGGCCGCGATTATGGGCTTTTTCCCAATGGCGCTTTCCTATGGGGCAGGTGCTTCCGTACAGCGGCCCTTGGCCACTGTGGTCATCGGCGGATTGATAACCGCGACTTTGCTAACACTTATCGTTGTGCCCATTTTGTACACTTTCGTTGAAAAAATGAAAAAGGGCAATAATGGGAAATCAGGTAAGGTCGCCGTTAACCCTACGGTTATCCTTGTGCTTTTGAGCCTTGGCCTGACGGCAATCCCCACAAGTGTCAAGGCACAAACGCAGGACAGTCTTAAACAGGGTTCGTTTCGGCAAGATAGCCTTAAGGTAGAACAAGGTTTCACACCAATCTCTTTACAAGATGCGGTGGAAAAGGCCAAAGCGAACTATCCCAAGTTAAAGGCTGCCCAATTGGAAATAGAAAATCAGCAGGCCCTAAAAAAAACCGCCTGGGATTTGGGAACTACCAATATTTTTACCGGCGGCGAAGAACTGCCGGATGGCACGGGTGGTGGTGAAGGTATTTATACCACCATTGGGGTACAACAACAGAAAATTGACGTTTTCAGCATCGGTGCCAAAATTAACCTACAAAAAGAAAGGATTGCTCTAAGTGAGACTGTACTCGACCTTACCTACCTTCAAGTGGAACGGGAAGTAAGCAAGGCCTGGGGCGATGTTTATGCGTCCAAACGGAAGTACCAATTGTATGTGGAGCTCGATTCCATTTTCAGCGATTTTGAGCGGGCGGCACGGCTTCGCTATGAGACCGAGGCTTCCTCAAAGCTGGAATATCTGGCGGCCACCAATCAGGCCCGGCAAGTAAGCCTTCAGAAAATGCAGGTTTATCGGGATTATCTGGGCAATCTGCAAAAACTGAACCTTTGGTTGGTAAGCGATACGCCCTATACTGTGACGGAGGCGAATGTCAATGAAATAGACGCGCCAATAATGCAGCGCAGGGATTCGATCACCAACCACCCGATGCTGCAATATTACCAGCAGCAGATTGAAGTGGCCGATGCCGAGCATAATTTGAGCACCAAAGCGTTTTTTCCAAAGTTGAACGCGCAATATGGCCGGCAGAAAATTGCGGGCCAGGATGGCTTTTTCAATTTTCAGGTCGGGATATCCGTTCCGCTATTTTTCGGTCCCGAACTGGGACAGTCGCAATCGGCCAGGATACAGACCCAGATTGCTGAGCAAAATTTCAGGGAAAAGCAGCTTCAGGTCAATTCAAAGTACCAGAACCTGCAACAAGACTATTTAAAATGGCTGGAATCCTGGCAGTATTATGTGCAGGAGGCACTTCCGCTGGCCAAAGAGCAACGGGACGGTGCCGTTTTTGCCTATAAAGAGGGCGGTATTGATTATACCACCTTCCTGCAAACGGTACGTGATGCCATCGGTATCCAGAGCAAATCCTGGGATGCGCTGAACAATTATCTGGAATCAAAATA